>CAJTSN010000015.1:18066-27787 GCA_910578745.1 uncultured Bacilli bacterium | reverse complement strand
GTCCAGTTAAACCAGTGGGACCAGTAGGTCCAGTCAAACCAGTGGGACCAGTAGGCCCAGTTGAACCAGTGGGACCAGTAGGTCCAGTTAAACCAGTGGGACCAGTAGGTCCAGTCAAACCAGTGGGACCAGTAGGTCCAGTCGAACCAGTGGGACCAGTAGGTCCAGTTAAACCAGTGGGACCAGTAGGTCCAGTCAAACCAGTGGGACCAGTAGGTCCAGTCGAACCAGTGGGACCAGTAGGTCCAGTTAAACCAGTGGGACCAGTAGGTCCAGTCAAACCAGTGGGACCAGTAGGACCTCCTGGAGCGCCTTGAGGTCCAGTAGGCCCAGTAGGGCCAATAGGGCCTATACAACAAATAGGTTTGCACTTTGAATCGTTTTCAATTTTTTTTAATGCTTGTGAATAGTCTTCTTTTCCACAATTATTACTTAAATTTCTCATGTATTAACTCCTTTCTTGTTATTTTATGCTATGTTTTCATTTATAAATATTATAAATGGTTGTCTTTTAATAAATCGTTTTGATTTTTGAAATTAAAGAATAAATATATAAATAAAACTTGCTTATGAAATTTGAAATTGTTTAATATTTTTGTGATAAGAATAAATTATATGAATGAAATAGGACAAATTTTAACTGCTTTTCTATTAAATAGCTTTAGGATACCTACAATAAAGATATTTGAATCATAAATGAAATTGAAATTTCTAGAGTTGGTCGATTTTCATTTTCAAATAGGATGTAGCATGGTATAATAAATACATGTTTACATAGCTCAGTTGGATAGAGTGCTTCCCTCCGAAGGAAGAGGTCATCAGTTCAAGTCTGATTGTAAACACCAGAGTGATATCAAGCATGCATTCAAATATACGAAAAATGCATGTTTTAAAATATAGAAATCTTAATTTAAAAAGTGTAAAAAATTTCAAAATGTCCAATTATTGCAATGATAAGTAAATGCTATAAGTGATTAAAAAGTACAAAGCTTAATGAATTAAATTTTGGTTAAACGTTTTAAAAGAGAAAATCTTATACATTGTGTTGACAGAATACGTACTATCCTGTATTATCTAATTAGGAGGGGATTTTATGAATAAAAAAACAATTTTTTCAGTTTTAACTTGTCTTATTGCATTTTTTACATGCTTTATACATGTTTCTGCTAAGGAATATAATGTAAATATGTATGCGACGGAAACGCTGGAAGAAGTTTTTACAAAAGAGGGAGTTACAAACTATGATTTGAGTGAATATAATAGAGTTGACCTAGATGACAAGAGGGTTACAATTTATTTATTCCGATTAAGTGGTTGTTCAAATTGTAAAAGTTTTTTAAACTTTACTGCTAATACTTTATTACAAAAATATGGAGATAAGATTAAAATTATCAGTTTTGAGATGAGAGAAGATCAAAGAAATAATAACTTAAGGATTGATATTCAAAAATTTAGAGGAGAGAGCGATAATACAGCACCATATATTATTATTGGAAATAAAACTTGGAATGGTCCAATTGATAGTATGAAGCAACAACAAATTGAAGAAAGTATCGAAAATATATATAATACGCAAAATAAATATGATATATTTAAAGATATGAGTGGGAAATTGTTTAGTAATAATGGAGTCACATTAGTAAGTGAACAATCTTTTTCACCAAATTATACATTACAAGCAATTATGACTTCTAGACAAGACTTAATTTTAGAAGAAGGTTATCAGTTCATTTATTCATTAGATATTACAATGAGAGATGGAAGTAATATTGTTCCAATTCAAAATAGTGCACCACTTCATATACATGTTTCGATGCCAGGAGGATTTGATGAATATAAGGTAGCTTATGTAGATGCAAATGGAGATATTAAAGAGGTTCTTCCAGCCACCTATAAAGACTATGATTTATCATTTACAACGACTCATCTATCAGAATATGCTATTTTTGGAAAGAAAAAAGATACAACACCACCTGAAGAGGTACCACCAACAGTTCCAGGAGACAATACGAATGATGGTTCAGATTTAGAACAAAACCCAGATACGGGAACAACTCCAGAAGATACGAATACAGATAAATTAGACACAGTAACAGAAAAGGTTCCACAAACTTTAGATAATATTGAAAGTTTTGTTTTCTTATTTTTATTTAGTTTATGTGCTTTTGGAATTAGTTTTATTCTTTATTATAGAAAAGGGTCTAAAAGTTCTATGTAAGTGCATAGAACTTTTTATTGATAGAGTATGAGTAAAAAAATAGACATAAAAAAGAAGAATTCTTTTTTTCTGCTACTAATTATGATAGCTGGAACTATGTTATTCTATAGCTTATTTCAAATTATCAATTGGAAAAAGGATAACGATCAAATTCAAAAAGAGATGGAACAAATTAAAAAGGAAACGATTATAAAGGAAGTTTCTTCTGAGGAAGCAGAGAACACCACATCAAGGCAAGAAGATTCTACAACATTAGAAGACGATTCAGAGAATAAGAAAACAACGTTCGATCCATATTGGGATTTCATGAAATATAATTATTTAGAGGTCGATTTTTCGAATTTAGCAAAGATGAATTCTGAAGTGGTTGCATGGCTTTCTGTAAATGGAACGAATATCAATTATCCAGTGGTACAACACAAGGATAATGAGTATTATTTGAATCATACATTTAATGGTTCTAAAAACAATGCGGGTTGGGTATTTTTGGACTATCGTAATCAAATAAACACATGGGAAAAAAACACAATCATCTATGCCCATGGAAGGCAAAATGGTTCTATGTTTGGAAGTTTAAAAAATATTTTGAAGGAAAGTTGGTATCAGCAAAAAGAGAACCATATTATACGATTATCGACCCCAAATCAAAATAGTTTATGGCAGGTATTTAGTGTTTATCGAATTCCAACAACGAATGATTATATTCAAACTTCTTTTTCTAGTAACACATCTTTTCAAACTTTTTTAGAAAAAATGAAAAATAGGAGTATTTATGATTTTCAGGTAGAATTGAATCAAGAGGATACAGTATTAACTTTATCGACTTGTTATGATGATAATGATAAAGTTGTTTTACATGCAAAGTATATAAAAGGCCAAGAACGATGAAATTGTTTAAGGTTTTTTTATTTTCAAAAATTATATTTTCATATTTTTATGGAAAACTAGAATTATAGCGTGGTTTTCTCCTTTTAAAAATGGGAGAAATGTGTGCTAAAATAAGAATGAATTTCGGGAAATAGCTTAATTTGGTAGAGCACTCGGTTCGGGACCGAGCGGTTGCAGGTTCAAATCCTGTTTTCCCGACCATATATATTAGTTGTTATTTTATATAAAATCCTTTATAATGAATGTGGTGGTTTTATGACACAAGAAATGATTTTAAAAATAATTGGTATGTTAGTTGTTCCTTTTGTTTTCGTTATTAGCATTATGCCATTTGTAAGAAAAGTAGCTTTTCAAATTAATGCTGTAGATAAGCCAAGAGGTGGAAGACATATCCATACGAATTTGACTCCTAAAATGGGGGGTCTGGCTATTTTTTTAGGTTTTCTTGTTGGCTATATGATTTTTGGAATTCATAGCTCTGTAATGAATGCCATATTAATAGGAAGCTTTTTAGTTATCTTAATAGGGATAATTGATGATATTACAGAACTTACAGCATTTCAGCAATTTATAGGACAGTTAGGTGCAGCCTTAGTTCTTGTTTTTTATGGAGGACTTGTCATTCATGAACTTACAGCATTTGGATTAAAAATAGAATTCGGAGTCTTTGCCCCATTTATAACCCTATTTTTCATTTTAGGTTGTATTAATTGTATCAATTTGATTGATGGTGTGGATGGATTATCAGGAGGAATTAGCTCTATTTACTTTTTAACAACCGGACTTATTGCAGTTATTCAACAAAAGTCTGGATTGGATTTTATTTTAGCGTTTGTTATGCTAGGATCTACTTTGGGGTTCTTGGTGTACAACTTTAATCCAGCTATGATTTTTGCGGGAGATTGTGGCTCCAATTTTATGGGATTTATGATATCAGTGATAGCGTTACTAGGATTTAAAAATGTAACTTTGACATCTCTTTTTATTCCACTTTTAATTTTAGCTATTCCTATTCTTGATACTTTATTTGCGCTTTTAAGACGCGCCTTAAAACATCAGCCTTTATTTCAAGGGGATCGTTTTCATATTCATCATCAATTATTGAATCGAAACCTTTCTGTACGTACAACTGTCATTATTATATACATAATTGATTCCTTATTTGCTTTTGCGTCCATTGTTTATGTATTAAATGATGCCACTTTAGGCTATATTATTTATGGAATATTACTTTTGATTGTCCTTGTTTTTGTAGTTAAGACAAATGTTGTTTTTGATCAAGAAGAAATCAAAAAAAAATTTCATGAAAAAACGAAAACGTTTAAGAAAAAATCTTAGAATTTTTTTGTATAAAAATATTTATTTGTCTAAGAATAAAAATAGGTGATACGAATGCAAATAGATATGAATTCATTACTCGATATTTTTCCTAGGGCTTTAATTTCTTTATTTTGCCTATTTATTATTACCCGGTTGATTGGAAAAAAACAGGTTTCTGAATTAAGCTTATTTGATTATGTAATTGGTATTTCTATTGGAAATTTTGCTGCAGAGATTACTATTAATACAGATGTACCTCTTATTAATGGAATTGTTGCGGTTCTTATTTTTGGACTTATTGCGTTATTTGTAGCCAAGATTACTATGAAAAGTATACTTTTACGTCGCATTTTTACAGGTGTTCCAACCATTATTGTTCAAAATGGGAAATTTATTAAGGAAAATATGAAAAAAACGAGATATGATATCAATGATTTTCTAGAAGAATGTAGAACGAATGGATATTTTGATGTGAATGAAATTGAATATGCTTTAGTGGAAGCAAATGGGAAAATTAGTATACTTCCTAAGAGTGAGAATAAGCCACTTACTCCAAAGGATATGCAAATAAAAACACAAAAATCAAGTCTTTGTGCGAATGTGATTATTGATAGAAAGTTACTTCCTAAAAATCTAGAGAATATGGGTAAAGATAAAAAATGGCTTGATAAAGAATTAAAAGTAAAAGGATATAAGAATTATGAAAATATTTTATTAGCTACATTAGATTTACAAGAAAAATTAGTTATATATGAACAAAAAGGTCCTACAAAGGTATTAGAAGTTTTAGAATAAGAAAGATAAGAGGAATCTTGAACAGATTTGAAACGGTTCGCACAATGATGAAACCGTTTTTTCTTGAAAATGGGGTAAGAAAACGAAAATTCTATTGGTAAAATGTAAAAAACTGTAAAAGAAAAAAGAATTTCGCTTCTTATTTTTGAACTTTATCAACAATTCCATCTGTGACGAAGACGATTTCTTTTTTTCTTTGTTCTAATTTTGCTAGAACTAAAGTACCTTCTTTATAATTTTTATTTTTTTTAGAAGTTTCTAATAAAGTACAAACAAAAAGTAGATTTTTTTTGGAACAATCCTCTATCCTAGCCCATAAATATTCCTTTTCTTTTGCCCCTTCATGAAGCAGTTCTACATCATCTACATATTCTTCATGTCTAAAGGAATCAATTTCTGTTATTTTTCTAGCCTCTATAATTGAATTTTTTTGATAATAGGAATCATATTCTTTTTCAATTTCGGAGGTACCTATGATTTTTTGAATTATAGAGTCATCTATTGATGTGACATGATATTTTTGGGCATATTCATAAGAAAAAGTAAGATTTTTATTTCTAATTTCTTCTTCTAAATATAAAAGATTATTTTCTTCAATAATATTTCCAAGAATGCGGAATTGGATTCCATCTTCATGAGAAATAAAGGAATAAACGAGTAAAATGCCCTCTTTGTATTTTTGCTTTTTCTTCTTATATATCTTTCTAATTTCTTTTTCTCGATCAAAAACAATCCATTTTCGATCGAAATCTCGAAAATTCATTTTATTTAACTGCATCATTCACACCTACTTTATTGAAGACGAACTATATAGAATCTATAATGTCTTATCCTCAATTATTGTATTACATTTTTTCTTTACATGCAATATTAAACTATGCTATAATACGTAAAGCCAAAGGAAGTGTAACAATGAAAAAAATAAGAAATATTGCGATTATTGCTCATGTTGACCATGGAAAAACGACAATTGTGGACCAACTATTAAAGCAGTCTGGAACGTTTCGTGAAAATGAAAACGTAGAAATAAGAATGATGGATTCCAACGATATTGAAAGAGAAAGAGGAATTACGATCTTAGCTAAGACAACAGCTATTCATTATAAAGATTATCGGATTAATATATTAGATACACCGGGCCATGCGGATTTCGGTGGCGAAGTCGAGAGAATTATGAATATGGTTGATGGTGTTTTGCTTGTTGTAGATGCTTATGAAGGGACCATGCCACAGACTCGATTTGTATTAAAAAAGGCACTTGAAGCAGGAGTTACACCTATATTAGTTGTGAATAAGATTGATAAAGATACAGCGCGTCCAAAGGCAGTTGTTGATGAAGTTATCGATTTATTTATTGAATTAGGTGCAGATATTGAACAATTAGACTTTCCAGTTGTCTATATGTCCGCTTTGAATGGGACAAGTTCTCTAGATCCAGATATTACAACACAGACAGAAACAATGGATCCTGTATTTGATTTAATTGTCGATACGATTCCTGCTCCTGATGTCGATGAAGAGGGAGGTTTACAATTTCAACCAGCATTACTTGATTATAATGATTTTGTAGGTCGTATTGGAATTGGAGTCGTTAAAAGAGGAAAAATGAAAGTGAATGAACTTGTTTCTTGTATGCGTATAGATGGTTCTATTAAACAATTTCGTATTCAAAAAATATTTGGATTTATTGGACTAAAGAGAATAGAAGTTGAGGAAGCGAGTGCGGGGGATATCGTGGCGATTGCAGGGCTTCCTGATATTAGTGTAGGAGAAACGATTTGTGAGGTAGGAAAAGAAGAAGCTCTTCCTCTTCTTCGAATTGACGAACCTACTTTACAAATGACATTTGGAGTAAATACATCACCATTTGTTGGACGTGAGGGAAAAATTGTAACCGCTCGCAAAATTGAAGAGAGATTATTGAAAGAAACCGAAAGAGATGTATCTTTACGTGTAGAACCAAATGATAGTGAGTCTTTTATTGTCTCTGGTCGAGGGGAACTTCATTTATCTATTTTAATTGAAAATATGCGAAGAGAAGGTTTTGAACTTCAAGTATCAAAACCAGCAATTATTAAAAAAGAAATAGATGGAGTTGTCTGTGAACCATTTGAAGATGTTCAAATTGATGTACCAGAAACTTATGTTGGTTCTGTAATTGAAGCCTTAGGAAATCGTGAAGGTACAATGGAAAATATGGCAAACCATGAAAATCAAGTTCGTCTACTTTATACGATACCTTCTAGGGGACTAATTGGTTTTTCAACTGAATTTATGACACTTACTAAAGGATATGGAATTTTAAATCATACATTTAAAGAATACCGTAAAATGGCTGGAGCTTCAGTTGGAGAAAGAAAATTAGGCGTTCTTGTTTCGATGGAAAATGGGAAATCAACCGCTTATGCCCTTGGTCAATTAGAAGACCGAGGCATCATGTTTGTAGAACCGGGAACCGATGTCTATGAGGGTATGATTGTTGGAGAACACTCTCATGAAAATGATTTGGCGGTTAATGTGGTTAAGGGAAAAAATCTAACCAATACAAGAAGTTCAAGTAAAGATCATACTGTTGTATTAAAAAGACCAAGACAGATGAGCCTTGAATATGCTCTTGATTATATTAATAGTGACGAACTTGTAGAAGTTACCCCATTGAACTTCCGATTACGTAAGAAAATTCTAAATACACAAGAGCGTAAGAAATATGATAGTCGAAAAGCATAATTGCAAATAAAAAAATATCGTAATTTAGATATTTTTTTATTTATCATCTTCTTCAAAAAATTTAGAAATATCCACATTAAGAGAAATAGCAATTTTCTCTAAAGTATCAATCGAAATTGTTTGAAAGGTAACGGATTCTAATTTTGCGATAAAGCTATCACTTAAGAAGTTTTCCTCAGCAAGTTGCCTTTGTGTAATCCCCTTCTGTTTGCGATATTTCTTAATATTTTTGCCGATAATATTATAGATATTTGTTTTTTGCTCCATATACAAATTACCAATTTCATTTTCTCATGTTATTTACAAAACAATATTAGATGAATAATCTATGATTATTTTGGTGTTCTTTTAAGTGATTTATACATAAATATGATATAATAAAATAGGTGTTAGTATGAGGGCAAATAAGATAAATTTAACATTAGGTACAGAAAAAATTTATGAAGACGCTACGTTTTATTTAAGCGAGGAAGATCGCATTGGAATTGTTGGAGTGAATGGAGCAGGAAAAACAACTTTATTTAAAGTGATTTTAGGACAAATTCCATTAGATAGTGGGACAATATCCTTTGAGAAGAAAAGAAAAATTGGGTATTTAGAGCAAGAAATGAATTTAAGTGATTTAGAATGTAATGTCCTAGATTATTTATTAAAAGCAAGACCTATTGAAGAATTACAAAAAAAGCAAGTATCTTTATATGAGAAGTTGACAAATGCAACAGAAGAACAAACAAAAAAATATATGAAGGAACTTGGAAAAATTGAGGATTTGTTAGAATACTATGATTGTTACCATGCAGAAACTATTTTATTTGAATTCATTTTAAAAATGCAGATAGACCCTTCTTTACTTGATAAAAAAGTAAAAGAATTATCTGGTGGACAAAAGTCAAAAATAGCTTTTCTTCATCTTTTATATTCCAATCCAGAAATTTTATTATTAGATGAACCAACAAACCATCTTGATGCAAATACAAAAGAGTTTATAACCGAATATTTGAAAAATTATAAGGGAATGTTATTAGTAATTTCTCATGATGTTCCATTTTTAAATGCGATTGTAAATCAAATCCTTTATGTGGATAAAACAACGCATAAAATGAATGTATATAAAGGAAATTATGATGAATTTATAAGGGCGAGAGAAATACAAAAAATGGAGAAGGAAAGACAAATAAAAAAACAAGAAGAGGAAGAAGAAAAACTAAGAAAAGTTGTTTTAAAGTATTCAAACTCATCGGGTAAAAGAAAAAGAATGGCTGAATCCAAAGAGAAAGCCTTAAAAAAATTAGAAAAAAATAAAATAGAACGTGATATTACTTATAAAACAGTAAAACTAAATATTAAACCCGAAAGAGAAGGTTCTAAAATTCCATTGAAAGTAAATAATATTTATTTTGGTTATAATGAAATTGATATTATTCAGAATTTATCTTTTTTAATTCAAAAAAAGGAACGCTTTTTGATTATAGGGGAAAATGGGGTAGGGAAATCAACACTCCTTAAACTTCTTGTTGGTGAAATGACGCCACGAGAGGGGAATATTTGGTATGGAAGCAAAACCGATATTGCTTATTATGCACAAGAACAAGAACAATTAGATCCTAAGAAAACAATTATAGAGAATGTAGATACAAAAGGGTATAGTGAAAAAGAGTTGAGAACAGTCCTTGGTAACTTTTTATTTTTTAAAGATGAAGTATTTAAAAAAGTAGAAGTATTATCTCCCGGAGAAAAAGCAAGAGTCGCGCTTGCTAAAATACTACTTAAAAA
>CAJTSN010000015.1:8865-18056 GCA_910578745.1 uncultured Bacilli bacterium | reverse complement strand
TTTACTTTTATTAGACGAACCCACGAATCATTTAGATGTAGAAACACAACGAATCATTGGCGAGAACTTTAAAAACTATGAAGGAACGATTATTATGGTCAGTCATAATCCGGATTTTGTGGAAAGTGTTGGTGTGAATCGTATGCTTTTCTTACCAAAGGGAAAAATAATGAATTACTCTAAAGAATTCGTCCTTGAAATGAAAGAAAAGAATAAAGAGTGTTGATTTTTCTTTTCATAGAAAAAGAAATGTATTATAATAAAAGATATTGGTGGTAAAAATGAAAGATATAGTCACATGTAAAAATTTATGTTTCTCTTATAAAGAAAAAGAAATTTTAAAAAATCTAGAGCTAACTATTAAAGAAGGGGACTATTATGTTTTATGTGGAAGAAATGGTTCTGGAAAATCAAGTCTTGTAAAGGCCATTTTGAACTTGAATTTTCATGAGGGAGAAGTCACTATTTTTTCTAAGAAAATGTCTAATGAAACCCAAGCAGAACTTTTAGAGGATATTTCAGTTATTTTTGAAAATCCTAATGTGAACTTAGTTTGTGAAACGGTGTATGATGAATTAAAATTTCCTCTAAAAAATAGAAAATATAAAAAGTTAGAATACGATAAAGAAATTAATCTATGTGCGAAAAAATTAGGAATTGAAAACATGTTGTCTTTACCAACATATACACTTAGTGGAGGAGAAAAACAATTCGTTGCTTTCGCAGCTGCCATTATTACAAAACCAAAACTTTTAATTTTAGATGAACCTTTTACTATGGTAGATGGAATTACTAAGGATAAATTGATGCGTTATATTAAAAAGTATTATAAAGATACGAAATGTACCATTCTTCATATTACACATGATGTAGAGGATATTCTATATGGAAAGACGATAGGTTTATTAAAAGATGGACAAATTATTTATTCGAATCAAAAAGAGGAAATGCTTCAAGATGACAAAATATGGAAAGAAGCAGGTATGAAACTTCCCTTTATGGCCGATTTATCTTTAAAATTAAAATATTATAATTTACTTGATGAACCAATTTTAGATATGAACAAGATGGTGAAGCAGTTATGGAAATAAAAGTAGAAAATGTAAAATATAAATATCATGATGGACAAAATGATGTTTTAAAAGGAATCAATATGCAAATAGAAGAAGGAAAAATTGTTGCCGTTGTGGGGCGCTCTGGAAGTGGAAAGACAACTTTATTAGAAATGTTTAATGCCCTTCGTTATCCAACAAGTGGGAAAATTAAAATTGGAGAATTTGAAATTTCAAATCGGAAGAACCTCTCCATTGAAAAATTACGTTTTTATGTAGGCATACTTTTTCAATTTCCAGAAGATCAGTTTCTTTCTTTGACGGTTAGAGAAGAATTAGAGTTACCTTTGCGATTTTATAATTATAATTACCAAAAAATAACAGATCGTGTAAGAGATGTTTTACATATGGTTGGCTTAGACGAAAGTTATTTAGATAAAAATCCGTTAACTTTATCAAATGGAGAGATGCGAAAAATTGCACTTGCCTCTATTCTTATTTTAAATCCATCGGTTTTAGTTTTAGATGAGCCAACGATTGGATTCGACTTTGAAAATGAGAAAAGTTTTATTTCTCTTATCCGGCTTTTAAAAATTAGATATAAAAAAACAATTATTATTGCATCTCATGATACAGAATTAATTCACAAAATAGCAGATTATGTTTATGTATTAAAAGATGGAAAAGTGTATTTAGAAGGAAATAAATATGATGTATTTAAAGAGGAAGAAAAATTAAAAAAATGTGGAGTAAAGGCACCAAAAATTATAACTTTCTCTAATAAAGTCCTTGAACAAAAGAAGATTAAAATAGGGTATCGAGATGATATGAATGATTTAATAAAGGATATTTATAGGTATGTTCGATAATTCCTCTTTTTTTATTTATCAAGAGAAGAAAAATATTTTAAAACAATTAAATCCAGTCAATAGTACATTTCTTCTTTTTCTAGTTTCTATCACCATTCTTTTAAATGAAGAAATCTTTCTTTCTTTTTTTCTTTTTGTGTTGTATTTCCTCTTTTTTGAATAAAAAATTCAAAATCTTCTCTATCTAATGGAAGTGCATTTTTAAGTTTTTTGAAAGTTTTTTCGTTTATTTTAGAGCAGTGTCCTTTTTCTAATCTACTTAAAAAAGTAGGTGAACTTAAATGGGCTACTTCGGATAATTGTTTTTGAGTATATCCCATTTTCAATCGAGCCTGTTTTATTTTTTTGCCTAAAAGTTCACCCATTTTTTCATAAGTAAAGATCTCATATTCTCTTAAATCTAAAATGTTTGCCAATTTATAAAATAACTCTTTTTCTATAAATATTAAATGTTCTTTTTCTATATAGTAAATTTCATTTATTTCAACCCCTGTTTTTTTACTTAATTCTGGAATTGATAACCCATTTTTTATTCTTTCACTTAAAACTTTATCACCTAGCCGTAACATAAATTCCTCCTAAAAAAACATAGTTAGTATATCACATTTTTGAGAATTAAGCCAATTTGTGTTATAATTTAGGAGAAAATAAAAGGGAAGTGGGAAGATGTCTAAAATAAAATTGATGGATGAACTTTTATCTAATAAAATAGCAGCTGGAGAAGTAGTGGAGCGATGTGCCTCGGTTGTAAAAGAGTTAGTTGAAAATAGTATTGATGCCAAGGCGACGGAAATAAAGATTGATTTAAAAGAGGTAGGAACACGTTCTATTAAAGTAACGGATAATGGAATTGGAATGGATAAAGAGGATGCTTTAATGGCTTTTAATCGTCATGCAACAAGTAAATTAAAGACAGAAGAAGATTTATTTCATATTGAAACACTAGGATTTCGTGGAGAAGCCTTAGCTTCCATCGCTTCTGTAAGTGAGGTGACTTTAAAAACATCGGATGGAACAATTGGAACGCTAGTTCGTATTGCTGGTGGTAAAGTTTTAGAAGTGGAAAATGGAGATAGTAGGGTAGGAACGAGTATTGAAGTTGAAAACTTATTTTACAATACACCAGCTCGCTTAAAGCACATGAAAAGTTTTTATACGGAACTTGCAAGTATTACAGAATATGTCAATAAAATAGCGCTTTCTTATCCAAATATTAAATTTGTTCTAACGAATAATGGTTCTACTTTATTAAATACAGATGGAAGTAATAATTTACTTAAAGTTATTAAAGATGTTTTTGGTTTAGAGGTCGTAAGAAAAATGGTTTTTCTAGAAGGAGAAGAGGAAGATTATAAAGTAAATGGGTATATGACTTATCCAGAAATTCATAAATCTTCAAGAAATGGAATTGTTACATTAGTCAATGGAAGAGTTGTTCGTAATCAGGATTTAAATCGAGTTATTAATGATAGTTATCATTCTTATAAACCAGATAATCGGTATCCGATTGTCGTTATCAATATAGAAGTTGATCCAAGTTTAATTGATGTAAATATTCATCCAACAAAAATGGATATTCAATTTTCCAAGATAGACGTTTTACTTGAATTGGTTCAAAGATTGATAAAAAGGCAACTGCATCAAATGAACCATACGCCAAAAATAGAAGTCAGTCAAATTCAAAAATCAAAAATAGAACAGATGAATATTACATTAGGAAATAAAGAATCAAAAGAGGAAGAGCCATTAAGGGAAGAACCGATGAAAATGCCTTTTCAAATTGAGGAAGAAGAAACACCTTATGTCCCACTTAAAGTCGATCCCTTTTATGAAAAAGAAGAAACTCATGATAATAAAACCGTAAATCCCCGTAAATTTAAGCAATTATATCCTGTAGGGATTGTTCACGCAACTTATATTGTCTGTCAAAATGAAGATGGGATGACACTCATTGATCAACATGCTGCAAAAGAGCGTTGCAACTATGAATTATTTAAAAAGAAATTAGGGGAAGTAAATCAAAATGCGATTCGACCTCTTATCTCGTTAACTTATGAATTTCAAACGAATGAATTTATTATTTTAAAAGAAAATTTTACGATACTAACCAATATTGGTTTTGAAATAGAAGAGTTTGGAGTATCGAGTGTAATTGTTAAAAAGCATCCAACGTGGTTACCTGCAGGGCAAGAAAAAGAAGCTATTCTACGTATTTTAGAAGCTGTAATTGCTTTTGAGAAAAACTTTACTGTTGAAAAGTTTAATGAGAAAGTGGCTACTATGCTTAGTTGTAAATTAGCAATTAAGGCAAATGACTATATTGATAGTCAAGAAGTAGAAAAGTTATTGGATGATTTAGAGCACTGTGAAAATCCCTTCCATTGTCCTCATGGACGCCCAACGATGATTCATTTTAGTAAAGAAGAGTTAGAAAAACTATTTAAAAGGAGTGGCTTCTAGGTAGAAAAAAGTATCTCTTTGTGTTAGAATAAAAAGGAAGGTGATATGGATGGATGATGTAGAAATATTAGAGATAGAAGAAGAGAAAACAAATGTTTTAATAGAGCAGGCAGAAACAAGAAAAAAACTATTAAAATTAGCGAATGAAGCCATGGATCTTCAAAAGATAAATATTGATTCTTATACGAATTCCACCTATCAACTAAATAAGATGAAAGAAGCCTATATCCAGTTAAGAAAAAAGAATCAAGAATTGGAAAAAGAATTTAAAGTTGTAAGAGAACAGCAAACAAAAATTGAAAATGAATTGATACGATTGCGTCTACAAAATGAGCATAATAAAAAGAAGCGTAGTGCGCTTCAATCCTTATTACAAGTTGTATTAAATGTATATGGAGAACAAGAAATTACCCATATTCTTGGAATTTCTTATTCTAAGTTAAAAGAATATCTAGAGGATTAACTCGGATATTTTTTTACATGACTTGGTAATTGGAACTATTGTAATTTGTGGAATAATTAGAATTTGTATTATTTAATAAAACCGATTCTAAATAACCCACTCTTTTGTTTAAACTCTCTATATCTTCTTTTAAAGAATCAACATTGGTTGTATTTGAAGAACAGCTCGTATTGGTCGTACTCATAGAATAAGGCATTGGACTTCCCATCATAGGAACACCTGGCATCATGGGACTGTTAGGCATCATAGGACTATTTGGCATCATTGGATTCATCCCTTGATAAGGTGGATAGATTGGATAAGGAACAGCATTCCTATTTTCTGCTTTTTTCATATATTTCCTCCTATCTATCACATTATATTCTTGCCTATATATTTTGTGCATGAAATAGAATAAAAACCTAAAAAAGCTCTATTTTCTTCTTCATTCGTTATTCTTTTCTAGGAAAAAGTGTCTATAAAAGTAGAAATGGATTCAAAAGACAGGAAAAGGGGTTTGCTTCTCTTTTTTGATTGTGCTAAAATGAAAAGGAGTAAAATGAAAAAAATCAAAAAATAAGGAAAGAATTGCAGTATACAAAGATGGTTTTAAGAATTGTGGAGGCTTTATGGAAGATTTATATCAATATGAAAAAGAACTTTGGGAAGAGGGAATTACCTATATTGGAGGAGTAGATGAAGTAGGAAGAGGGCCATTAAATGGTCCAGTGGTTACGGCTTGTTGTGTTCTTCCTTCTGATTTTGTATTAGAAGGTCTAAATGACTCTAAAAAGTTGACAGAAAAAAAGAGAAATACCTATTTTGATTATATAAAAGAACATGCCATTTGTTATGCAATTGGGATGTGTACGCCAGAGGAAATTGATCGATATAATATTTATGAAGCTACGAAAATTGCTATGAAAAGAGCAATAGAAGAGGTTCAAAAAAAAGTTCCTTTACAACATGTCTTGATTGATGCGATGCCTCTTGAAATTGATCTTCCCACAACCTCAATTATCAAGGGAGATGCGAAAAGTATCTCTATTGCGGCTGCTTCTGTTTTAGCGAAAGTGACAAGAGATACAATGATGTATGAACTTGATAAAAAATATCCTATGTATGGATATAAAGATCATAAAGGGTATCCTACAAAAAAACATATAGAGGCCATTCAAAAATATGGATTAATTGAGGGATATCGAAAGACGTATAAACCAGTCAAAGAATTATTAGAAAGAGTGTCTGTATGAAAAAAATAGGATTAATTACGCATATTGCGGATGTAGATGGAGCGTTTCCCATTGTATTAGCGAATCTTATCTTTAAAGATATAGAAATAATCTCTTGTGAAATAGAAGAAGTAGATGAATATGTTGAAACATTTTTAAAACGACGTGAAGAATTTCAAAAACTTTATATTGTTGATGTAAATGTCAGTGAGGAAATGGCAAAAAAACTAGAACAGATCGATGCCTCTTTTGTTGAAATATTCGACCATCACATTTCAAGAGAAAATTTAAATATTTATCCCTTTATCCATGTAATTGATAGTAGAAATGGAAAAAAGGAGTGTGGAACCACTTTATTTTATGAATATTTGAAAAATCACTATCCAAATTCTTATTTAGAAAATGAAGGATTAAAGGAACTAATTGAATTAGTAAGACAAGGGGATACTTGGGATTTTACAGATACTTATAAAGAAAAGGCAAACAAATTAGGAACGTTATATGGTCTTTATGGAAGAGAAGAATTTATTGCAAGATATACAAATTTGATAAAGCAAATGGAGAGGTTTTCTTTTACAAAGGAAGAAGAATTCTTATTAGAAATAGAAGAAGGACGTATAAAAAGATATATTGAAGAAAAGTTAGAACATGTAAAAAAGGCAGTAATTGAAGGAATAAAGGTTGGAATTGTCTTTGCAGAAGCAAATCGTTCTTTATTAGGACATAGAATGTGTGAGGAAGAAGATATTGATATAGCGATTGTCATTCATGTAAATCGTTCGGTGAGTTACCGAGCGAATAAAGAAGATACTGATGTAAATACGATTGCAAAAGTCTATGGTGGAGGGGGACATAAGCATGCAGGAGGAAGTCCTCTTCCAGAACATTTAAAAGAGAAAATAATTGAATCTATTTTTCATGATGTAGTATGGAAGTAAGAAAAAAGAGGGGGTGAACGGCTTGAATGTTTATGATTTTGATGGAACTTTATATAAGGGAGAAAGTAGTCTACATTTCGCATGTTTTTGTCTTTTAAGAAAACCAAAAATTCTCCTTTTCTTTCCTAAAATTTTATCTTTATATAAAAAACATAAAAAAAATGAATTATGTTTAGAAGAAGCCAATCTCCTATTTAAAAAGCTTTTAGAACAAACGATTGTTGATGACTATGAATTAGAGAAATTATTGCAAACGTTTTGGAGGAAACATGAAAAGAATTTGAATTGGCCTTTAATTGATACTATGAAAGAGAAGGACGTTATTCTATCAGCTGGTCCTGATTTTCTTCTTAAAAGCTCTCCTTTAAAAGACAAAAATATTTTCTGTTCTGAAATTGATTTAAAAAATAAAAAAATTCTCTTTTTTTGCTATGGAGAGAATAAACGAATAAAATTTAAAGAAAAATATAAAGAGGAGAGAATAGAAAAATTTTATACAGATTCTTATAGTGATCTACCCCTTATGAATTTAGCGCAAGAAGTTTATCTTGTAGAGCATGGTGTTGGATTAGGGAAGAAAATAAATCAAAAAGAAAAAGAGGAAGAAAGATGCAAGTAAAAAGTATAAAAGTAGGAAATTTAGAAACAAATTGTTATATTTTAAGTGAAAATGGAAATACAATCGTTATTGATCCGGGGGATGAATTTTTAAAAATAAAATCTTTATTAGAAGGAAGTCGACTCATTTCGATTTTACTTACACATCGTCATCCAGATCATATTGGAGCACTTCGTGATATGGTAAAATTTTATGGTTGCCCTGTATATGATAGAAAGAACTTAGAAGAAAGAAGATATGATTTTTGTGGAATGCATTTAGAGGTTCTTTATACACCGGGACATACGAGTGATTCCGTTTCCTATTATTTTTATGATTATGGACTTCTTTTTGTAGGGGATTTTATTTTTAAAGGTACGATTGGAAGATGGGACTTACCAACAGGAAACTTTGAAGAAATGAAAAAAAGTATTTTAAAACTTAAGAACTATTCCGATCGAACCATTCTTTATCCAGGACATGGAGATACAACAAAGTTATGGGATGAAAAACAAATGAATCCTTATATCAAAAATAGTCTATAACTCTTTTCTATTGCTTTCAATGCTTGTATAAAGAATGAAAGAGAAAATAGAGTTTTTACTTCATTCATTTTTGTTTTTCTTTAATAAAAAAATTAAATTTTATTAAGACATTTCAAATTTTGAATAGAGTAAGGAATATAATGAAAATAAAAAAGCGAAAGGGATAAGAAAGATATGAGAATCGTTTTCTTAACAAGTACCTTGGGAACTTATAAAAAAATAAAGGGAAAAAAATATCCATGTTTTATAGAAAATTCGAATCATTTTTTAGAACAATTAAAACAAGCATTGCCAAAAGATGCAAATGTATTATTGATACCAGCAGATCCAAATTCTTTTGAAAAAAATGAGGAAACATTAAAAATAATGAAAAAATCATTTAATAAAAGTAAACTAAGTTATAAAAAGCTGACAATGTTGAATCAAATGAATCAAAAAGAGTTGCTACCTAGTTTGTCCTTTTTTGATGCCATTATTTTATGTGGGGGACATTTGCCAACCCAGAATAAGTGGTTTCAGGATATACATTTGAAAGAGCGATTAAAGGTATATCCAAATGTATTGATAGCAGAGAGTGCTGGATCTATGAATTGTGCAGGTAAAGTATATTCCTGTCCAGAATCAGAAGAGGAAATAAGGGATTCTACTTTTAACAAATGGCTAGATGGACTTGATATAATTTCCATCAATCTATTTCCACATTATCATAAATTTTTAACCACACCTATTGGAAAGACAAACTTGATTTTTGATATTGTACGAAAAGATAGTATAAATCATCCAATATATGCATTAAGTGATGGTTCTTATATAAAAATGGAAAGAGGACAAATCACAATATATGGAGAATGTTTTAAAATATGGAATGAAAAGATAATCAATATATGCCAAAATAAGGAAAGCTTAATTTTAAATTTAAAAGAAGAAATTTAAAAAAGTTATGTTTACTTTGGGATTGAGTGAAAATTTACAAGGCGAAGTATTTAAAAATTGGAATGAAAAATTTCTAATTTTTTTTAATCTATTTTTCTACTTTAAAAAATGGATAATTGACA
>CAJTSN010000015.1:0-8855 GCA_910578745.1 uncultured Bacilli bacterium | reverse complement strand
CGTGCTAATATAAAGTCATTATTTGTTTTGAAAAAGCGATGAAAAGAAATAGTAAATATTTATGAATTGTCAAAGAGAGTCTTAGTTGGTGTGATAAGATACAAGGTTAAATATTGAATTCCTCTTAGAGCTGATTACTGAAACAATAGTAGGTATTTCTGGATTCACCCATTATCGTGATAGAACAAGACGATTTATCGTGTGTTCGATAAGGCTAATAAATATTAGTAAATAAAGGTGGTACCACGGTTTATTTGACTCCGTCCTTTGGATAGGAGTTTTTTTGTGTTTGTTAGGAGGGAAGAAAATGGCAAAATATTATTATTGTAGTCGAATCATGCCAGAAACAAGAAGTTTTGGCGATTTAAAGAATTTATTGAATTTAGATTTAGAAGGGAAAAGAAGAAAGATTACTTATATATCTGGAAGTATGAATCGTTCTTTAGCTCCAAAAGAAGTAAAAGCTTTATCAAAAAGTTATCGAAATGGAGCAAGTAAAAATCTAGTGCAATTAGGAATTGATATGCAATCGTTTACATTATTATGGAAGTCACAAAAAAAGGAAGAATTGGTAGAAGAAATATTGAATTCTGATATCGTTTATTTGTTAGGAGGCAATCCTATAGAACAGCTTGCCTATATTAAAACGAATGGATTAGATGAAATCCTACGTTCTTATGAAGGCATTATTGTAGGAGTAAGTGGTGGCGCAATGACCATGTCAAATGATCTAATCGTACCACCTTGTGGGGAAAAATATAAGGAATGTATAATTCAAAAAGGACTCGGTTTATCGAGACTAAACGTCATGCCACATACAAGTTATACTCCAGAGCAAAATTTAATCCAAACAAAAGATGGAAATATCGATTGGAATGATTTACTAAAAATCAGTAAAGAATACGAACTATTAGGACTTTCAAATGAAGGAATTCTTCGTTATACAGAAGAAGGAATCTATATACTTGGAGATATACCATGCTTACTTTCTGATGGGAAAATCCATAATTTAGATTATAAGGAAGAAAAGATAGATCATATTTTGGTGAAAAAACTAATCTACAAAAAGTAAATATTTTATTATAGTAACGCATGGGTGAGTCCAGAAATGCCTATTTTCCTATTTTTCCCTATTTTTTTGTATTTTTATTTTGTAAAAAACATAAAATGTAATGGTGAAGCGTATGGAACTATATCAAAAACTTAGAAAGTATGTTTTAGAAGAAGATTTTAAGATGCATTTAGGAACTCATTATGTAGATATTATAAATTATACAAAGATTATTAAAATTGAACATACAGAAATTGTCATCGATATAGAAAATACAATCATTCGTATTTTAGGAACCAATTTAGCGATTCAAAAATTATTACAAGATGAAGTGTTCATCACAGGAAAAATAGAAAAAGTATTTCTAGGAAGTGATGATTATGTATGAGAAATTAAAAGATAACTATTTGGTTTCCATTGAGGGAAAAAATGTTTATGAATTTTTAAAACGTATTATCAAAGAAGGCATTGAAATAAAAAAAATAAACTATCAAGATATTCATCATCTTTTCCTTCTCATTTCAAAAGAAGATTATAAAACTTTAATGAAAATAAAGACAAGTTATAAAATAAAAATAAAAAAGGCATACGGAAGAGCTTTAATTAAACAATTTTTGAAAAAGCATGCTTTCTATTTATTTTCTTTATGTATTGCTTTTTGTTTTCTATTTTTTCTTACCCATATTATTACAGAAGTCGAAGTGATTCATACAGATAAAAAATTAAGGGAAGCCTTAACAGAAGTATTAGAAAAAGAACAGATAAAAAAAGGTTCTTTTACAAAAAGTTATGAACAGATACAAGAGATTAAGAAAAAAATTATGGAAAAATATAAGGAAAATATAGAATGGGTAGAGATTGAACAAGTCGGGACAAAATATATTGTTCGACTAGAAGAACGTATCCTTCCTATAAAAGAAGTAGAAAAAGTACCTTCTCATATTGTTTCGAATAGTTATGCCATTGTTAAAGAGGTAGAGGCAACGAAAGGCGTCATTATGAAGCAAAAGGAGTCTTATGTAAAACCCGGAGATATTCTTATTAGTGGTGATATTTATTTAAATGAACAGTTAAAAGATCAAGTAGCGTCCGAAGGAACCGTTTATGGAGAAGTTTGGTATACTACTACGGTTGAGTATCCTTATTTTTATGAAGAGGTAAAAGAAACGGGCAAAACAAAAAAAGTATATACATTTACCTTTTTAAATAAACGGATTGAATTGACAAGAAATCCATTTGAAGAAAAGAAAATTCGTGCGAAAACCATTTTAAAAAATAATGTATTTCCGATTTCTTTTCAATATGAAACCCAAAAAGAAGTTGTTACAATTAAACAAAATTTAACGAAAGAAGAAGCTATAAATAAAGCCTTAGAAGAAATTAAAAAAAAGATAGAAGAATCTTTAAAAGAAAAAGAATATATTATTTCGATAAAAAAATTGAAAGTTGAAGAAAATAATAGTAAAATAATAGTAGAAGCATTTGTATCGGTCTATAAAAATATAGGAGTAAGACAGAATGCTGAAATCATAAGTAGGGAAGAAATAGGTAGCGAGGAATAGTATGTTTGAAATAATAAATCTAACGAAGGAAGACTTTTGTGAAGAGGATGTAGCACGTGTTTTAAAGGCAGGTGTCGAGATAGAGGGATTAAAAGAGGCAATTTTTACTGTAATTATTGTCGATAATACATATATTCATCAGTTGAACAAAACGTATCGAAATATCGATCGCTCAACCGATGTGATTACATTTGCTTTAGAAGATACAAAAGATATTAAAACCGTTCCAAGACTTCTTGGAGATATCTACATTTCCATTGAAAAAGCAAAAGAGCAAGCTTTAGAATATGGACATTCTTTGAAAAGAGAAATCTGCTTTTTAGCCGTTCATGGGTTTTATCATTTATTAGGATTTGATCATCAAACGCTAGAAGAAGAAAAGGTCATGTTTGCGCGTCAGGAGGCTTTGTTACAAAGTGAAGGTATTACGAAATAAAGATACAGGTAATTTTTTCATTCGTTATTTAAAAAGTTTCTGTCATGCGATCAATGGAATTGTTTATACAGTTATACATGAACACAATATGATTCTTATCCTTCTTGCTATTTTAGTGACCACTTTCTTTGGATTTTATTTTGAAATCAAAACATATGAATGGCTTTTTTGTATCGCCTCTTTTGGAGCTGTAAGTGCATCCGAAATGATGAATACAGCCATTGAAGCTGCGGTGGACTTAGAGACGAGTAAAATGCATCCTTTAGCAAAAATCGCAAAAGATACAGCATCGAGTGCGACTTTAATTCTATCCATTACGGCCTTTATAGGAGCTATTCTTATTTTTACACCCTATATACAAGAAATTATTTAGAAAAAGAGGAAAGAAATATGTTTGAAAAATTGAAAGAGTTATTAAACCATTCGTATAGTCCTTATTCAAATTTTAAGGTTGCATCGATTGTAGTGATGAAAGATGGTCATACATTTTCTGGTGTGAATGTCGAAAATGCATCGTATGGAGCGGGAGTTTGTGCAGAAAGAAGTTCGATTTTATCAGCGATTTCTCATGGCTATAAGCGATACGATTTTAAAGAAATGTATGTTTTAACAAGTGGAAATAAGATAAGTACAAGTTGTTTTTTGTGTAGACAGGTTATGAGTGAACTTTTTGAAAAAGAAGTTCCTGTTCATTTCTATGATTTAGAAGGACATCAAATGGATTTACTTGTAAAAGATTTGTGTCCATATCCTTTTGATAGTGAGGATTTAAAATGAGAAGTGGTTTTGTAAGTTTAATTGGAAGGCCCAATGCTGGGAAGTCTACTTTAATGAATAGCATTGTTGGTCGAAAAATTGCGATTACTTCCAATAAACCGCAGACGACTAGAAATGTCATACAAGGTGTTTATCATGAAGAAGATACCCAAATTGTTTTTGTAGATACACCCGGAGTCCATAAACCGAATCATAAATTAGGGACTTATTTAAATAAACAAGTGTATGGCACTTTAGATGCGGATGTTCTTTTGTTTTTAGTTGATGCAAACGAACCATTTGGAAGAGGAGATGCCTTTATTTTAGATAAGTTAAAAGAGGCAAATAAACCAATTATTTTGGTCTTAAATAAGATTGATACTCTAAAAAAAGAGGAAATCTTTGCCTTAATCAATCAATATAAAGACATCTATTCTTTTCATGATATTGTTCCTGTTTCCGCTTTAAAAAAACAAAATATAAAAGAACTCATTCAAACCATTAAAAAATATTTGACCGATGATGTCTGCTATTATGATAAGGAAACAGTAACGAATAAGCCTATTTCTTTTCTTGTATCTGAAATTGTTCGAGAAAAAGCCTTTTTGCTTACAAAAGAGGAAGTCCCTCATTCTCTAACTTGTGTTGTCGATTCAATGAAGAGGAAGAACAATGCCTATTTTATACAAGTTTCT
This sequence comes from uncultured Bacilli bacterium, assembly GCA_910578745.1. Classification (GTDB taxonomy): domain Bacteria; phylum Bacillota_I; class Bacilli_A; order RF39; family UBA660; genus CATOJL01. The sequence goes on along the minus strand of CAJTSN010000015.1, from coordinate 4,355 downwards.
ATTATTGTAGACCGTGAATCTTTAAAACGAATATTGATAGGGAAGGGCGGAGCTATGATAAAGAAGATTGGAACTTTGGCTCGAGAAGAATTAGAAGCCTATTTTGGAAAGAAAGTTTATTTAGAAAATTTTGTAAAAGTTATACCAAAATGGAGAGATAAAGAAAAATATTTAGCTGAATTTGGATTTAATGATTTTGAATAAAAAATAAAAAGGGTTTGTATAAAACAAAATAAAGTTATCACTATAGTAATAGGTGATGATATGAAAGAGTTATTATGGAATTTATTTCGTAGTACTGGAAAAATAGAATATTATATGAAATATAAAGAAGAAATGAGGAAAGAAATTGGAAGTACAGATTGGAAAGATTTATAGACATTTTAAGGGAATGAAAATAAAAGTAATTGCTTTAGGAAAACATACAGAAACATTGGAAGAACTTGTCATTTATGAAGAATTAGATACACAGGAAATTTGGATTCGTCCTTTATCCATGTTTTTATCAAAGGTCGATCATGAAAAATATCCTGAAGTAAAACAAGAATATCGTTTTGAAGAGGATTATGATTAAACAAGTAGAAGGAATTGTATTAAAGGAAATCGATTATAGAGAAACAAGTAAAATTATTCAAGTTTTAACGAAAGAGGGAACGATTCATTTTCTAGCGCGAGGTGCGAAGAGTTTAAAAAGTGATTTACGAACAGGAACAATGAAACTCACTTATGGTCTTTTTTCATCAAATCTAAAACCAGATGGACTTTCAACTTTAATTTCTGTAGATATTTTAGATTCATTTAAAAATTGTAAAAAGGATATAGAAAAAGTGAGTTACGCTTCTTTTTTGCTCGATTTAGCCTACCAAGTTTCTAAGAATAGTCCTAATGAAAATGTATTTCAATTGGTTTTGTCTGCCATTCAAAAGATCGAAGAGGGTTTTGATCCTTTTACATTAACCCATATTGTAGAACTTAAGTATTTAGAATATTTAGGCGTTTTACCAAACTTAAATGGTTGTAGTATTTGTGGAAGTAAAGAAAACATTGCAACATTGTCTAGTACACAAGGTGGCTATGTATGTAATAGTTGTATTACAAAGGAAAGACGAGTCAGTGAAAAAGCAATTAAATTGATTCGAATGTATTATTATGTTGATATAACAAAAATTACAAAGTTAGAGGTAAGTGCTTCTGTCAAAGAAGAAATAAATGCGTTTTTAGATGTTTATTATGATACATATACAGGATTATATTTAAAGACAAAAGATTTTTTAAAAAGTTTAAATCAGGTAAAGATAAACTAAAAAACTCTTTCGCCTTAGAAATACTTTTTGCTAAGAAAATAAAAAAAGATATTGAAAATTGATGAATTAACTATTGTTTTTCCATTTGATAGAATACTGATTTTAGAAAGTATTCTTTTTTAATGATTCAAATAATAGCAATAAAAGATAAGAGAGGAGTACAAAGTTCAAAATAAGAGAAAAATAGGTCCAAACGTTTTAAATATTTTGTTCCTATTTACAGCTCGTTTTTGTTGTATTTATAGGAGCTTTACTGAAATCATTTACTTAAAAACAGTTGGGAATACCCATTTTACATGATTTTAAATAGAAATCAAAGCTTATTTATTATAATTTCTTTAAAACGAAAGGAATGGAAAATTTAAAAACGACTGTGAACAGGAGCAATATTTTTAAATTCTATTTTTAGGAACAAATGTTTTCTATAGATTTTCTTTCTATAATTTGTTACAATGGTATTAGTTATAATAGAAAGCCTAGGGGGATTGATCGATATGAATAGAAATGATGGCTATATAAATTATGTTCGATATGGAAACAAAGAGGGGGAGTCGATTGTTCTTTTACACGGTTGGGGTCAAAATATAGAAATGATGCGACCTATAGGAGAGCATTTTATAAAAACAAAGGATATCATTCTTATTGATTTACCGGGGCATGGTGAAAGTAGTGAACCGAGTTTTGCTTATGCAGTCGAGGATTATGCGGATTGTATACATGACCTTTTAGAAAAACTAGAAGTAGACAATCCTGTTTTAATGGGGCATTCTTTTGGAGGAAAAGTTAGTCTTTTTTATGCGTCTAAGTATCCTGTGAAAAAGCTCGTTCTTTTTGCTAGTCCTTATTGTCCAGAACAACAGAAAGTGTCTTTTAAAGTAAAAATTTTAAAAAATTTAAAAAAGGTGCCTATTTTAAACAAACTAGAAGGAACCGTAAAAAAACATATTGGTTCAACCGATTATCGAAATGCAACTCCACTTATGAGAGAAATTCTTGTAAAAACAGTGAATTTAGATATAACAGAACAGGTCAAAAAAATAAAAGCCCCCACTTTACTTATCTGGGGAGATCAGGATACGGCGGTTCCTTTAAAGAGAGCCTATGAACTAGAAAAATTAATTCAGGATGCAGGTGTAGTTGTCTATGAAGGGGGAACTCACTATGCTTATTTAGAGTTTTTACTTCCTGTTTGTCAAGTATTAAAGAAATTTTTGGGGTGATGAAATGGAACTTAAATTTGTTGTGTCTGTTGTATTATACTATGTATATGTATATTTGAAAACAAGAGAAAAGAAAGAGAAAACAATAAAACAAGTATTTCTTTCTTTTGATTTGTTCTTATTCTTAATACCACTTCTTGTCTTTATAGAGGATGATTTAACAAAGATGGCTCTTTTTCTTGGCATCTTCATGGCTCTAGCGCTCGTGGTGGTTTATAAAAAAGAAAATCCAAAGGAAATTATGAAAAAAAAGAATCAAATTTTAATTCTCCTTCCTTTTTTCATTCCTACCATTGTATATCTTTTCTTTTTCGATATAGATTTATTAGTCCTCGTTTACTGTATTCTTGGAAGTATGCTTTATTTGTATGATTTTCTCTATTTTCTAATAAACAAATGGAAAAGAAAAAGAGAACATGATATAATAAAAAAGAAGTAGAAAGAGTGATAGTATGAAAATAAAAGTTGGTGTTATTTTTGGAGGAGAAAGCGTTGAGCATGAAGTTAGTATTATAACGGCTGTTCAAGCGATGGAATTTTTAGATAAAGATAAATATGAACCCGTTCCTATTTATATAGCAAAAGATAGAACTTGGTATACAGGACCTATGCTAAAAGAAATGGATGTTTTTCGTGATATGAATCTACTTAAGCGCTATGCGAAAAAAGTAGTATTAATCAAAAAAGAGGGAAAGTTTTGTTTACAAAGGATAGATGGTTTCTTTAAGAAAGTCGTAGATACAATTGATATTGCTTTTCCAATTGTGCATGGAAAAGGAGTTGAAGATGGAAGTTTGTCTGGTTTACTTGAACAAATTGGAATTCCAATTGTAGGTCCTAAGACTATGGGAGCTGCTCTTGGACAAGATAAAGTCATTCAAAAACAAGTGTTGATGGCGAACCAGCTTCCAGTTGTTGATTATGTGTGGTTTTATGATTATGAATATGAAAGAAATCCTGAGGATATTGAAAAAGAGATTGAAAAATTACAGTTTCCAGTAATTGTAAAACCAGCTCGTCTTGGAAGTAGTATAGGAATTGAAGTTGTAAAAACAAAAGAAACTTTAAAAAAGGCTATAGAAGAAGCAATAAAATATGATACGAAGATTTTAGTGGAAAAGGTGATTACTCATTTACTAGAAGTCGATTGTGCTGTACTTGGAAACTATGAAAGGGTAGAAACTTCTTTAATTGGAGAAATGCTTACCGATCATGAATTTTTAACTTTTGAAGATAAATACATTAATGGTGGTGGAAAGAAGAAAATGCCATCTAAAAAGATGAGTAGTAGCATTTCTACGAGTGGTTTTGAAATCCCAGCGACTATGGGGAATTCAATGAAAGAAGAAATCTATGATTTATCAAAAAAGGCATTTCGAGCTTTAAATTTATCAGGAGTCACCCGTTTTGATTTTTTAGTAGATCAAGATACAAAAAAAGTTTATATTAATGAACCAAATACGATACCGGGTTGTTTAGCATTTTTCTTTTTCACACCTCTTGGAAAAGAATATACAAGCTTACTAGATGAAATGATAACTTCCGCAATTAAAGAATATAAACAAGAAAGAACAAAAATAACTTCTTTTGAATCTAATATTTTAAGTACATATAAGGGTGGAGCCAAAAGTGCAAAGATGAAAATGGGACATGTAAAGAAGAAGAATGAGTAAAGTTCTTCTTTTTTCTAAAATATTCACGGTAATATTTTAGAAGGTATATCATATAGAGGTATTATTAAAAATAGCGATTTAGTCATATGAAGTGATGAAGAATCACTTTTTTTTGTGTGAAAAAATAAGTTGACAAAACGATGGGGGGAGGGGGGTAT
>CAJTSN010000014.1:14362-28363 GCA_910578745.1 uncultured Bacilli bacterium | reverse complement strand
CTTTTAAAGTAGTTCCAAAGGTAGCAATCGATTGTAATTCACTTGGAACAATAATCTTTGTCGCTTGCCCATCGGCCATACGAGATAATGTTTCATAACTTTTTAACGTTAATACAGAACTATCGGCCTTTGCTTCTTTTAATAATTTAATGCCTTCGGCTTCTGCTGTTTTAATTTTAAGCATAGCCTCTGCCTCTCCTTCTGCACGTTTAATGCGGGACTCTTTATCCGCTTCTGCCCGTAAAATCGCACTTTCTTTTTCACCTTCCGCAATTAGAACACTCGATTTCTTCTCACCTTCTGCTTGTAAAATCTTCTCACGTCTTTCACGCTCTGCACGCATTTGTTTTTCCATAGCTTCTTGAATATCTTTTGGTGGTAAAATATTTTTAACCTCTACACGATTTACTTTAATTCCCCATGGATCGGTTGCTTCATCTAAAATCGAACGCATCTTTGAATTGATAATATCTCTTGATGTTAAAGTTTGATCCAGTTCAAGTTCTCCAATAATATTACGTAAAGTTGTAGCTGTCAAATTTTCAATCGCACTAATTGGATATTCCACTCCATACGTATATAATTTCGCATCTGTAATTTGAAAATAAACAACTGTGTCAATTTGCATCGTTACATTATCTTTTGTAATGACAGGTTGTGGCGCAAAATCTTTTACAATCTCTTTTAAAGTAACTGTGTTTGCTACACGATCAATAAAAGGGAATTTAAAATGCAAGCCATTTCTCCATGTCACATAATAAGAACCAAGTCTTTCAATCACATAACTTTTTGCTTGTGGAACGATCTTAACATTTGGTAAGACAATTAAAACCACAATCACTAATATTACAAATAAAATTTCCATTTACTTCTCCTTCTTTCTAACAATTAATTTCACACCATCGATTTTCTCAACAATAACCTCTTCTCCTACTTGTATCTCTTCCTTTGCAATCGCACTCCATCGCTTTCCATCTACTTTTACTTCACCAACCGCATTTTTTAAAATCTCTTCTGTTACGATAGCGACCTCTCCTAAGATACGATCTAGATTGGTTTTTTCTTTATTTGGCTTTATATAGCGCTTTAAGAATTTACGAGTTGTCAATAATAGAAAGAGACCTAATAAGACAAATATCGCAAATTGGATAAGAAAATCATCACAGAAAATAGAAACAAATAAAGATACAATTCCACTAATGATAAACCAAATGGATACTAAATTCACGGTACAAGCTTCTAAAACGATCAAGAAGAACACAAGAATTAACCAAAGCATCCATAATTCCATAACTTCACCTCTTTTAAACATACTATACTATTTTTTTATGCAATTGACAAGAGATTTAGTCCTAATTTATAATACTTTTAAAAAAGGAGGTTCTTTATGATTGTCAACCATAGTCTAGAGCCATTTTACACAAAAGACTCTAAAGTTCTTATTTTAGGAAGTATGCCTTCAGTAACTTCAAGAAAACTCGGGTTTTATTATGCTCACCCCCAAAATCGATTTTGGAAAACATTACAAGCGGTCTATCAAGAAAAAATCGGTTCTAGCAAGGAAGAAAAAATAGCTTTTTTAAAAAAACACCAAATTGCCCTTTTTGATGTTTTAAAAAGTTGCGATATTTCCAATTCCAGTGATGCTTCTATTCAAAATCCGGTTTGTAATGACTTACTTCCTATTTTACAAAAATCAAAAATAAAAACTATTTTTACAACAGGAAAAAAAGCAGAAACATTATACAAAAAATACATCTACCCTTCTACGAAAATAAAAGCCATTCCTCTACCTAGCACTTCTCCTTTGTACTGTCCAAAAGGAGTCGATGAAAAACTAAAAGAAGCTTATGAGCAAATTCGAAAATTTACGGGATAAGCTTCCTATTTTAATAAAAATAAGAATTGTTTTAAAAGAAAAGGAACACATACACTCTCTAAAAGAGAAGTAAATAAAAGAAGAAGGAGTAAAAGGCATGTATAAGTAATATAATTACTAATTGGCTTTTTTAAAGAAACTTCTTTTTTCCCAAAGAGAGATGTAATTAATAAATAAGAGATTTTCATCGCATAAATCAAAAAAATAGAGTAAAAAATGAAATTAATAAAATGGGGAATGATATAGAAAAGACTGAATAAAGTTCCTTTAAAGCCATATGTAAATACAAAAGAAGAAATGGAAAAACCAATCATAAAGCTTTTTACAAAGTATAAAAATAAAACAAAAGGAATACCAATAATCGATAAACTAAGGATAAACAGAATAAGAATATAAACAAGATTCGATACACATGTATTTTTGAAAGCATCGAAATAGTTTAATTTTCCTTCTTTGATACTTGTCATAAAAGAAGTGATATATTCTTTCACTAATTCCTGGTCTGTTTTGTGAATAAAGGTTAAAAAAAGACTACCAGATACTACACCAATAAGGGCTAGTCCAAACAGAAAAAATAGTAGCTTCTTATTTCGTTTACTTTTTACTTTTAAAATACGTTTTATTTCTTTCATAGGCCACCTCTAATAAACCATATGTAAGTTTTCTTCCAAATATTCCATATTTTAAAAAAATGCGTTATAATAGTTTTATACGAGGTGAGAGGATGAGTAAGAAGAAAAAAAAGAAAATAAATCCACAACAAATTTGTGCCCTAATCTTACTAATTGTTGTGATTTTTTATTATGCAGCTACCTTTTTTATGATTTAAAAAAAGTGTTTCAAAAGCACTTTTTTCTATTATTTAATACTTTTTAAAGTCTCTGGATGAAAAGACAGATGAATGTCTAGTAAAGGTTTACTTTGAAATCCTAAATAGGATTCTTTTTCATAGTGCAACTGACTTTCCTCTTGAAATAAAAAACGAATATAATCCTCGGCCGTATAACTGGTCGTATAAGAAAAATCGCTTGTTTCTTCATAATAAAGACCATTTCGAAAAGAAAGTGCAAATCCATCCATATACGCTTTTATTACTTCTGGAGTCGCTTTAATCCAACCATCTTTTAAAATTTTCTCTGCCACTTTTTTTCGTGTTTCATCCATCAACATAAACGTCCCGGGGGCACATCCCGATAACATAGGAATACCGAGGCGTTCGATTAAGCAGTCTTTTTGTAAAAAGAATTGATGGTAGGTACAATCGACTAAATAGAGTTCTTCATTTACTTTAACAAGATTCAAGCAATGTTTCTTCCGTTGATTAAAAAGAGGCGAATCTTTTAAAAATCCGGGTTCGATCGTTATTTTTGTCGTTTGAATGGAAAGAGCATCCCCCATTTGCTTTACCATAGAAGCCGAAGCTGGACAATACCCTTGCAAATCGAAAGATTCAAACGTTCGATTGGTAGAACCATGTTTTTGATTCAGTTTGCGACAAAGAATCACCCGAATGGTATCAGCAATGGATTGTACGATAGTTTCATTTGATGGCGTATTTTCTTTTTTCTTTTTATATCCATAACTTGGTTTTACATCTAGAATATATGCCTGTTTCACATTATCTTCGATACTTAATACAAGTTGAAGAATGGAATAATATTGTTTTGAAAAACCTTGCCCTTCTTTGTACATTTTTTTAGATATTTCTTTTACAATTTGATACACCTCTTTTAAAAGTGCGACTTGTTCCTCCACTGCTTTTGCTTTATAAATACGAAAGCGATACCCTTCTAGCAGCTTTTTATAGTTGTCTATTTGATTTACGTTTTGCCAATTTCTTACTTCCATAACCAAAACCTTTCTATTTTGTAATCCTAAAAGAATGGAAAATCATTTCTCTTATCATAAATGTACCTTATTTTTTGTCTTTTTAAAATACCTTTTTTCTATTTTTACACCTTTTTACGTTTTTTTAAAAGTTTATTCTTTTTTTCCCTCTAATTTAGGATGTAGAATTTCATTTAAAGAAGTGGCTAATAAATGCGCTAATTTATCAACTGTAAAATCAATTTCTTTTGGGGTTACCATTAAATTATAACCAATCGGTGTCAATACTTCTGTAAAGAGTTCTTTTACTTCCTCTTCTTCTAATGCACCTAACATACCAAGAACTTTCTCTTTATCTTCTCTTGTAATTTCAACTTCTTCTTTTAAATAATTCATTTGACTCGATGGTACCAATCGGCTTTTTTTGGTTTTTAAAAACGTTTTTTGAAAGGAGTATTGCTTCATCAAATAAGTAATGGTATCACTGACAACACTGACTGCATCTACAACGGTTGGAATTCCAATCGCTAATGTAGGAACCCCTAATGTATTAGAACTAATCTCTGTTCGCTTATTTCCAACCCCACTCCCTGGTTCGATGCCTGTATCTGTAATTTGAATGGTCTTGCAAACACGTTCTAAAGATTTACTGGCTAAGGCATCAATGACAATCACTTGTTTGGGCTTAAAACTTTCGACAATACTTTTCAATACTTGACTTGTCTCTAATCCGGTCTCCCCCGTTACTCCCGGTTTAAAGATAGCTGTACTTGAAAACCCTTCTTCTAAAGGTCCAAAAGCTTCTAAGTAACTTGTAACCACGATTTCATCGATCGTTTTAGGACCGAGAATATCTGGTGTTGATTTTTGATTTCCAAGCCCTATTAATAATGTTTTCTCACCCTTTATAAACGATTTTAAATGAGACTTTAATACGTTTTTTACCCTTATAAAATTATCCATATCTGTTATATCTGTAAATTCAATTGTCGTATAAGTTCCCGGTTTTTTGAAACAAGTTTCTGCTTTTTCCTCGTCTAAGGAAACCATACTGACCCAAATTCCTTCTTCGACTTCTTCTTTCTTGAAGTTGCAAACAGATTCTGTAATTAAATCCGTTCTAATTTTAAAATTTTTTAAATCAATTTCCCTCAAAATAGATCACCATTACTATTTTTTACCAGAATGGACGGTTTTATTTGCATTTTCTAAAAAAGTTTGTTAAAATAGATAAAGCAAGTGACATGGAGGTGAAAATGTGCCAAATATTAAGAATGCAAAGAAAGCTGTCATTGTACAAGAGAAAAAGAACAAAGCAAATAATATTTATAAAGCAAGTTTAAAAACGGCAATGAAAAATTTAGAAAAGGCAATCGCTTCAAAGGATGACGAAAAAGCAAAAGCAGACTTACAAGTTGTTTATAACCGATTAGATAAAGCTGCAACAAAAGGAGTTGTTACAAGCAATTTTGTAGCACGTCACAAATCAAGATTTACAAAAAAAGTAAATGAAATGAAGTAAAACTACTTCTTTTTTTTCTATTATTTGATATAATAGTTTTGGTGATGGTATGAAAAAGGTTCTTAAATATATAGTCATTTTATGTATATGTGCTGGAATTATCTATTATAAAGAACCGATCGCCACTTATTTATATACAAATTTTGTCTTTAAAAAAGAAATTGTTGTTCCTGAGGTTACTTCTTATCATAAGGATTATGCTTTTTCCTATGTACAAGAAACAAAGGATTTTTATCCAAAAAACAAAGAAGAAATCTTAAATATTATTTATACAATATTAAATGCAGGATGGGACTCTTTCTCCTTTTATTGTAGTGATGATTATGATTGTGGAAATGATGTGAATGCGATTGCTAGAGATGCTGAACTTCTATCCAATATCAATAATTTTGTCCATCCATATAATACGTATGAAACAATCTCTATTAGTATCAATAATTTTAATAAAATTACAATCCATGTAACCCATCAATATACTACAAGTGATATTACAGAAATTGATAGAAAAATAAATGAGATTTATAAAGAACTCATCACGGATTCAATGAGTGACTATGATAAGATTAAAAAAATACATGACTATATTATTCGTCAAACCGTGTATGATACAAAAAAAGAATTAGATCCACAAAATCCAAATGCCTATAAATATAAAAGCAATATGGCTTATGGTCCCCTTTTAGCAGGAAAAGCTTTATGTGGAGGTTATACAGATGCAATGGCTCTATTTTTAGAAAAAATGAATATTCCAAATTATCGCATTTCTTCAGAAAATCATATTTGGAATCTGGTTTATATTAATGGAGCATGGAAACACTTAGATTTAACATGGGATGATCCAATTACTTCAACAGGAGAAAGCATTTTGACCCATAAGTTCTTTTTAATTGATACAACGACGCTTAGAAATTTGGATAGAGAGCAACACAATTTCAATGAAAAAGTTTATTTAGAAACAAAATAAGGGTTTTAGCCCTTATTTTTTAACGTATTCTTTTTTCTCTGTTTGCACTTGTTCCTTAATTCGATATAAGATAGCAATAATCTCTTCATTTGTTAACTGATTGTGACTTGCCTTTACGAATTCTTCTTCCGTTAAATAAGTATCAATTCTGCCAATCTCTTCTATAGAATCTTTCTTATTAACATGATAATTTAAGCACTTTTGCTCATCTGTTATGGTCTCTCCATTTGTGATATCAAAGTAATGAATATGTTCATTGATATCACTCTCCTTGGCAGAACTAGCGTTATTACGTGAAGAATTAGGTCGAAGGACAGAGACATCTCCATCAATCTCGGCTACAACACATTTATCTAAAAGTATTCCTTCAAGAATATAGTTTTTAGTCGTACTTTCTTTTGCTCCACATCCTAAAGTTGTAATTGTAACTCCTAATGTAGCTGCAAATAATTGTAATCTTTTCTTCATTTTCTTTAACATGAATACTCCCCTTTCTTGATGCAAGTATTCTATCAATCCTTCTTTAAAAAGTCAAGAACCTCTTCAAAATGTTCTACTTTTATCAGTTTTAAATCTCCTTTATTTTCTTTTAATGTTTGTAAAGCCTCTTCATAGTTTTCTTTAGGGACAAAGAAAAGATCGGCTTTTTCTTCTAATGCGCCTAATATTTTATACTTAATTCCACCTATCTCACCAATATTTCCTTCTCCATCAATCGTTCCTGTTCCAGCAATTTTTTTATTTTTTGAAAAATTAGAATTTGTTAAAGCATCATAAATAGCTAATGTCATCATAAAACCACCGGAAGCGCCTGATTCACTTTTATCAAAAATAAATTCAATTTCTGGCTCTACTCTAATCTTTCGCTTAACGGTTGGCAAAATTCCTATTTTTTTAGTGCCTTCAATATCCAAAAGTAAAGCATATTTTTCTTTTCTTTTTCCATTTTTTTCTACTTCTAGTTTTACCTTTTCACTAGAAGATTGAATAAGAGAAAAAAGATGTTCCTTATTTTTTACTTTTTCTTTGTTGATGCTTTCTATTCGATCTCCAACTTCCAAATCTGTTTTCGCAAGCGTATCTATCATAGTTACATAAATCTCTTCTTCTAAAATATCCACCTTTTTTCCTGCTTTTGTATAAGCGTAGATTAAAGCGTCTTGATTGGCTTCTTCTAACATGAGATGATTTCTAAAGTTCATTTCTTTATCGGTTCCCACTTGTTCACTTTTAGGTATGATTTCATAGTTTTTGTGCAACTTCGCATGTAAATAAGTAATCGGTGTTGCCTTATATTCAGATACATAAGCTAAATAATATTGCATGTCTCTATTGCTATTTTCAATTTGAAAGCGATCTTTTACTGCAATTAGACCACCGGGACCTTCTATCGTATAAGGAAGTGGAAATAAAAAGAGAAAACAAGAAACAATAACAATTAAAATATACAGCCAATTTTCTTTAAGTAATTTTATTATTTTCATATGTCACCACTCTATTCTATTCAAAATTGTTGATTTTTTTCATATACTTTTATCAGGTGAGTTCCATGAAGAAATATTTCTCCATCTTTATTAGTTTTGTGTTGATTAGTTCTATTTTTTTCTTATTCAAAAATACAAGTCTTGTATTAGAATCCGTTATAAAAGGAATGGAGATTTGGAAAAAAAATATCTTTCCTTCCCTTTTTCCTTTCTTTATTATAGCACATATTATGATTGAATATGGTTTTATTGAACTTTTTAAGGAATTATTCAAACCACTAATGCGTTTTTTTAAAGTAAACCCCAATGCTTCTTTTGTCCTTGCGATGAGTATTCTATCAGGAAGTCCTTCCAATGCGAAATATACAAAAGAATTATATCAAAAAGGACTTCTTTCGAAAGGGGAAGCAGAAAAAGTATTGACATTCACTTTTTTTTCAAGTCCTCTTTTTATTTTAGGAACTCTATCACTTACCTATCTACAAAATAGAAGCTTAGGTCTTCTCCTTTTCGTATGCCATTACCTATCGAATTTCCTAATTGCACTTTTATTTCGAAACTATAGTCCTTCTTCCTCTACAGGGCAGGATACAAAAATTCATCTTAAAAAAGCGATAGGACAAATGTGGCAGACACAAAAACAAAAAAATATCGCTGTCATTATTGTTAAGAGTATAAAAGAAGCGCTTGATGTCATGTTATTAATTCTAGGAAGTGTTACTTTTATTTTTATTGTAACCGCCGTTGTTCAAGATTTTCTACCGACAAATGAATATATAAATGCAACAATAAAGGGAATTCTAGAAATGACACAAGGCTTACAAGCCCTTTCGGTTCTTCCTTTATCTTCTTTTCATCAAGGGCTTTTATCGGTTATGATTCTATCCTTTGGAGGAATTAGTATCTATATACAAATAATCAGTATCCTTTCCGATACTGATCTAAATACAACCCCCTTTTTGATTGCTCGTATTCTTCATGCTGGTCTTTCGGGTTGTTTATTTGTTTTTCTTTATGAATTAACAATGTAAGGATTTGTACTAGAACCTTTCACTCCTGTAGCGCCTTGTTCCAATGTAAAGGTAGTGGAAGCCTTTAAATAAAGAACGGGTCTAACGCCTAAAGAGGTTCCTGATGCACTGGATGTTAATTTGCCACCTAGAATACTCCAAGCATGGGTTGCATTGCTTCCATCGGCATTTAATAACCAATAGTTATAATTTTTGGCTAAATAGTTTGTCGTATTACAAGCACCTTCTCGAGCCTTAATGAGTCCTGTACAAGCTTCATTTCTTGAAGATAAAATATAATCTGCTACTGTGGGAATCCCAATGGATTTGGCATGATCCCCATAATAGCCGCTCGCTATAGTGGGAGTAGCGGAACTTCCTTTTTGATGAACGAGCATATCCATCATCTTGTCAAATGTATCTTCCGTTGAAGTGCTAGGAATTTGAATAGCGCCATAAAAGAAATTACTATTCGTACTTATATTTTTATGTAGAGCAAAATTATTGACAGCTGTATTTCGAATTTGAGAATTTAACCAATTGTTATTTGTTCCATAAGGAGAAGATATAGAAGCGGTTGCATCTTGTCTACATGTATTTCCAACATAAGTTCCATCATAAATCACTTTTAAACCATTTTCACGAGTAATCTGCATGATGCGGTAACACTTTGAATCCATGACAATATAATTGTTTGGATTGGTTCCTTTATAAACATATTTTGGAAAATCTTTATCGATTTGATTCCATGATTCGAGGGAAACATCATAAAGACCATCTTTTGTAAATTGTCCATTTTCTGTCGTCACAACTCTACGTATCATATCATTGACTGTAAAGGTCGTTAAAGTGATAGGTTGAATACTTGTAAGTCCCCATGCCACTTCTTTTAACTGATTATATTTTGTAGAAGTTGCCAGTGGCAATTCCCCACTTGCATCCATTTCGGTATAAAATTGAGTTGTAAAATGAAGTCCAAACTCTCCAGAAGAAAGTTTATTTGTAATTGGAGCATCAATGGTTAAGAATGTATTATATCTTACTGTATCATCAGGAATATAAGAAAGAGAAGCGGTGACTTCGCCTAATGTACTTCCTTTCGCAAAAGTCATAGCATAGCCATCATATATAATTTTTCCATCCTCATTTGCTTGTGGCTTTATAATCTCAAGCCTTTTTGTGACTTTAACAAGTTCACCTGCCTCACTTCGATTGCTTGGGTCAGACAAAAGAAAGTCTAAACATAAAGCTCTATTTGTCGCATCTGTACAAGTTTTTATTTCTTCTACATTTAAACTAAAGAAATCATCATTGATTCTTCTTGTTAAATTTCCTTGATCAATTAATAAAACGGTCTTGTAAAAATGATATTGTTGAAATCAAACAAAATGTCACAATAATCTCAACAAGCGTAAATCCCTTTTCCCTTCTTTTCATAAAGACCTCCTAATCACTTAATTTTATGGTTCCAAATTGGTCGCCTTCAAATTCAACGACTAAACGGTACCCCTCATAGTTTTCATTGTTAATACTCATATTCTTTACGAACTGGTATAATTTTTCATGATAAATACCTGTCTTATTTTCTTTTAATTCCTCTTCAAAGTTTGTCTTTAAAGACGACTCTTTTACAGCAAAGACCGTTGAAACTTTTAAATCACGAAATAAAGTTTTACAATAGTCTGACTTCATGACATACTCACTTGGACAAGTTGTAATATCAATAAAGCCATCTTCGCTATTTTCAAGAGCATTTACAACCAACTCATTTCCAGTCGATGTCAAATAACGGTCAATATTCTTTGCTTTATATAAAGCAGGAATTGTATTAAATTCGAAAGAAACATCGTAGCTTTTTTTAAGTTGTGTAAACTCGGCAAATAAAAATACCAAAACCCCTATGATGAAAGCGGAAACCACTAATGTTTCCACTAATGTAAAACCCCTACTATTTTTTTTCATAAATTTAACTCCTTTTTATTGTATTTTCCTCCTAACTATTATATAATACTTCTAGGATAAATGCTAGTCCTAAATAAAAAAAAGAATAAAAAAAGGAGTTGACAGGGTGTGTTAAAAATTATAGATTTTGAAAAATTACCAGTCGTAGAAGCCGTAAACGATATGTTAGTCGACGCAGCAAAAAGAGGCGCTTCCGATATTCACTTTGACCCACAAGAAGATAAAATGAAAGTGCGTATTCGTATCGATGGTGATTTAATGGATTATGTAGAAATCCCAAATGATATTAAGAAAAACTTAGTCACACGTATTAAAATTATATCAGGTATGAATATTACGGAGTCCCGTCTTCCACAAGATGGTGCTATTAAAGCAACACTAGGTGGAATTGATTTGGATCTTCGTGTTTCTGCCCTACCTACAAATTTAGGGGAAAAGATTGTTGTTCGTATCTTGGATTATTCTATGAGTCAAGCTGGTTTGGAAGCTTTAGGTTTTTCAAAAAGCAATTATGAAAAAGTACTCAAAATGATTTCGGTTCCAAATGGAATTATTTTAGTAACAGGAGCCACTGGTAGTGGTAAATCAACGACTGTGTACTCCATTTTACAAAGACTAAACCGTGAGGAAACGAATATTATTACGGTTGAAGACCCAATTGAAATGAACATTGAAGGCATTAACCAAGTCCAAACAAATAGTGAGATTGGTTTAACCTTTGCTTCTGTTCTTCGTTCTATTTTACGTCAAGACCCGAACGTAATTATGATTGGTGAGATTCGTGACTCCGAAACAGCAAAAATAGCCGTTCGTGCTTCCATTACAGGACATATCGTTCTTTCTACAGTCCACACCAATTCGTCTTTAAACACCATTGAACGTTTATTAGATATGGACGTAGAACGTTATCTTTTATCTTCTGCTTTAACGGGAGTTATTTCACAAAAACTGGCTCGTAGACTATGTAAAAAGTGTCGTAAATTAAGACCAACAAATGAATATGAAAAAAACTTACTCTATGAAGTTACCCATAGACAAATCAATGAAATTTATACAAATGTTGGATGTCCTGAATGCTCAAATGGTTATCGTGGACGTATTGCTCTACATGAAGTTCTTTTAGTAAATCAAGAAATAAAAGATGCCATCAGTAATAATGTAAGAAAAGATGAATTAAGAAAATTAGTATACACTTCGGATGTAACGACCCTCTTACAAGATGGAATTAATAAAGTACTAGCAGGAGAAACAACGATTGAAGAAGTATTAAAATTAATTGAACTCGAAAACGATGAAGCAAGTAAAGAAGAAAATTTTGGTGTCGAAAATGCCATGTCTTCTTCAACAATACATACAGAGAAAAAGCAAGACGATTTCTTAAAAAGAGAGCCAATTCCTACTTCTACTTTTAGTTCTAAAACACCACTTCGTATTGAAAATGATGTTGTAAGAGATGTTTCTTCTACTGAATTTAATGATTTTGATATTAATTTAGATATATAAAAAGTTCCATATAGGAACTTTTTTAAACGTTTAAAATAAACATTTCTAAACAGCTATTTTTATCCACTTCTCCTTTTTTTATTGCTATATCCAAATCCGCTAATTTTTTTAAATAAGAAAGCAACTCTTTTTCTTCATAATCTCGCATTCTTCCTAACGTCTTTCGAACAGGATACCAATGTACTTTTAATTCACTAGAAATATCCTTCTCACTATACCCCATTTGATATAGCTTCTTTACTTGATAAATCATTCGAAATTGATTTGCAAGTAATACCAAAATCATAATTGGCTCTTCCCCTAGCTTCATCATTTCATGATAACTCTCAAGTGCTGTCTTTTTATTTTTCATCAATATAGCATCGATTAAATTAAAAAGATCTGTATCGATATTTTGGCTTGTTAAAAGAAGTAGATCTTCTTTGGTAATTTCTTTATCTTTGTCTTTGTACAATTTTATTTTTTCAATTTCTTGCTGTAAAATAGATAAATTATTTCCTACTCTTTTTACTAAAAATTCTGCATTCTCTTTTGAGATCATAAAATCGAAAAAAAGATCAAACACGATTTCTAAAGGATTATCTATCTTATTGCACTCTTTCAAATACCCCTTCTCTTTCGCAAGCTTTACGATTTTCTTTCTTTCATCTAATTTCTCTTTTTCTATTTTAAATACAAAAATTGTATTTGGATTTGGATTTTTAAAATAAGATTCTAGAGAGCTTATATTTTGTTCAGGTAATTTTTTATTCGTTGAAGGTGTAAAAATATAGGCATTTTCAACAACAATCATTTGTGTACTTGAAAATAAAGAAACTTCATCCGCATGCATTACAATCTCTGAAAGACAACTTACCTCTAAATCATACTTTTCATAAGAGAGCGTATCTACCTTTTTTCTTAATTCTGTAATTTGTTTTTCTATTAAATATGTATTTAATCCATAAAATATGTATACCATAAAACTCCTCATCTACTAAAAAGAATGCGTTTCTACATTCTTTTCTTTTTGATATATTCTTTAAAGCGATTTAAAACCTGCTTCACTGTATTTGTCTCTTTTATTCTTCGTTTAATCTCGGCTAGTTCCTCGGTGGATAAATCTTGATAAGACATTTTTTGTGTATCATCATACTTAGAAAGCTGATTTACTGTTTTTGTATTGTAAATAAATGAACACTTTACATTAGAAATCTCTTGTTGTCTTTTATCAAGATGCTGGAGAGTCAAGACAATATTTCCCTGTTTTGACAATTTCAATTCTGTATCTTTGATTTGAATTGTGCCTTTATATAACTCTTCCTTTTTTTGAATGGAATATTCGTACTGATTGTTCTTTTTATTTATTTCAACAGAATAGGAAAAAATTTCACCTTTTAAATGGTTCTCTTTTTTCTCTAAATCGAAAAGAACTTCTTCCTCTTTCATCAATTTATATTTTGTATCCCCCATTTTTTGAAACACATAGGTGGCTTCTTTTTGTAATTTTATTTCATAGCCGACAATTTTATTTATAAATGGTTTCGCATATACATGTATTTCTATATCTTTTAAAGAACTCTTTTTTATTTTTTGTAAATAGGTTTCTAATTCTTGTTCCTCAATATGAAAATAATAGGCTATTTTTTCTTTAAATATCTTATTCTCGCCAAACGTATCTACCGCTTTTTTGAAGATTTCTTGGATTCTCACTTGTGGGATAGAAAGAGAAATATCTCTTACTTTTTCTTCTTTTCCATCTATAAGAAGTGTTTTTTCTTCTTCGATTAAATCCTCCTCTTGTATTTCACCTAAAAGAAAACGTACCAAATATTTTCGAAAGGTTTCCATGTCCTTTTTTCTCGCCTTGT
>CAJTSN010000014.1:7425-14352 GCA_910578745.1 uncultured Bacilli bacterium | reverse complement strand
CCATAGAGTAAAAATGGTGCATGATTTGGAATTTCTAGATATTTTCCTGTCACATTTCGAACCAAAAGCGTAATGCTATCTTGGTTTCCATTTCCATAGATTGTCAATAAGTTCTCATTGTTGTATGTCGACTTTAAGGTATGAGAGAGTTCTTTGTTTTTTATATCCATTCCTAAAGCATAGGACATATGGATTTGATTCAAAGCATCCAACATATTTTTTTCTTCTTTGCCTACTAAAGTTGTATCATAATCTGCTTCAAAATTGACCAGAATGGAAGTTAAAAATGGTGTACTTGTACTTAGATGAAGAAGCTTATTTTCTAGGAATGTATTAAATTGATTTACACTTTTTTTAGACTCTTCATTTAACCAGTGTCGATATACATTCTTTTTATTTTTGACATAAAGAAATCCAGCTCCAACAAAGAACATAAGAAGCACTAAAAACAAAAGAATACGAAAAAAACGTTTTGTATTAAAGGGTTTTTTAGAATATGCAAGATCAACATTTTTATACGATACATATTCTGGTGTCACTTCTTTTTTTGGTTTGTTAAAAGAAACATCTCCTAAAGGCGCATATAACTCTTCAGGAACATCCTCTATGACTTCTTTTTGTATATTCTTCTCCTCATTCATAAAAACACCCTCTCTATTCTGTTACTATCATATCAAATTCTATCTTTTTTTGCAAATAGAAAGTTATTCTTTACGAAAATGGGCGACTAATTTTGCGAATTTATATAAAATGAGATTATTTTTATTGACTGCATAGCTTTTTCCTAAGGCTTTTCCCCCTATTGTTAAAGAAGCAATGCAAGCGGTTGTAATTAAGGTCGTCAGTAAAGGTGAAAAGGATAATGTATTTGATAAACTCACAGATACGATTGTACCAGCTGACCCTGATATAATCCCACAAATATCACCAATCACATCATTACAAAAGGAAGATACCTTATCAGATTTTTTAATCAGTTTTACGGCTGTTTTCGCTCCCTTTACCTTTCTAGAACTCATTGAGTTAAAAGGTTCTATATCAGCACTTGTGACAGCAACCCCAATCATATCAAATAAAACGCCTAGGAAAATGAATAAGAAAATAAGCAAGATTTCAACGACAATATCGACTTTTGGAAGAGCAATTTCACATAGAAAGGAAAAGACAATGGATAAAGTAAAAGCAAGAAGTGTGATTTTCAAAATCCAATTTATATCCACTATTTTTTTATTTTTTCTCTCTTTTCGCTCTGTAATTGTTTTTAAATTTTTCATTTCTTCCTTTAAAACGGACTTTTCTAGTTTTTTCATGATACACCTCATAGAACAAAAAAAGGGATTTTTCCCCATAAATTTGTGTATGGCTATAAAACAGTAAACTTTGTATCTTAGGTCAAGTAGAATTTCTCTAGAATCTACAGTGCGTTACCACACGTGCGGTTCCCCTTTAAAGATTCCAACATATCGTCACCGTATATATAACTTGATCGCCACTTAGTATACACCGCAATCCCATTTTATTTACACTCTAGGAGATTTCCTCAAACACGCCATTTATTATTAATTCTTTTTTGCAAATGTGATTTCAAATTGCAATAGGTAAAAACAATTGGCCAGTTCTTTTTACTTAGATCAATTATCCCAAGACATTCACGCAAGACAAGCTACACTACTCGTAGCGCTAACCACATAGTAGGTTTAATCCCAAGTCGTCACTGGTCCGTCAATGAATTCATGTATAGGCCAATAACAAGTATGGGTCTCCACAAACACTGGGTTCCCCTATATGCCATTATAAGTTTCCCAGAATTCTACCTTCCAGCACTCACCCTACACTGGGCGTATAAAGCAAGCACCAGAAGTTTCACAGGTATGCCCTTTGACAGATTTTTAGGCCTGCCCTCATAATAAATTTTGTGACTAGAATAATGCGCCAATCACTAAAGTAAATTTTATCAAAATTATCCCTTCTTGTCAAATGAAGGATTACTCTATTTTATGTAAAAAAAGAAGAAAGATGCCTATTTTACTTTCTTTACATTCTTTATAAAATCAACCTGTTTTTTAAATAGGTGGCATTTTTTTTAAATACGTCTTTGCCTCTTCTTTTTGATTAATTACACATTGTTTAAAAAAAGAAAGCTGATCGAATTCTGATGGAAAAATCATAGTTGCAAATTCCATGATCTTCTCATATGGAAATTTTCTTTTATAATTTAAATAGAAAGAATAAGACTCCTTCAAGTATAGATTTATTTTCTCTATATCATATGTCGTATGATTCGCATAAGCAAGCATGGAATAAAATGTCATAATATAATTTTGCCATAAAACAAGATCATCGGTTCCATTCGGCGTTCGAAATTCGATAAGCTTTTTTTCTCTTTCTTTTAACGATAAAGCAAAAAGTTTATTATCTTTTAAAAATTCAAAATCCGAAAGAGAAGTCTCTCTTTCCACATTCCCATTTTGATAGATCATTCTTGCAATAGGCTGAGCATATAATAAAGCACTTGTCCTTAGTTTTTCATCTTTTCCTCTAGAAAATAAATAAAGAACATCTTCATAAGCCATGAATAATTTGATAAACTTTAAAAATTTTTCTTCATCCTTTAAAAAATCCATATCATAGTTAACTTGAAAACTGCAATCTTCAAAAGTTGGTCTTAGAAAATGGAGTGTTTTACTAACTTTATTTAACTGCCTCCACGTTTCTTTTTTATTTTGTAAAACGGGTGAGACAATTTCTGCACCCTTTTCACTTAAAGAGATTTCTCCTTCTACATGCCGTGTATCTTTTGTTGTATTTCGAATTAATCTTTTTACAGTATCGAAATCAACCCCTTCTATTTCGATTTCAAGTCCAAAATTGACAAAAGAAGGAATTTCTAAAATTTTTCGTGGAAGAAACTCCTCTTCCAAAAAAGCAATAAGAGCATTCCTGTTCATTTGAATCACCTGTTTTGTTATTATAAATATTCCACTTCTTTTTGTCAAATTTAATCGCAAAAAGATGCCATAATTCTATAAAACATGTTAAAATAGTACGAGGAAGTGATTATATGAATGAGCCATTAGCCATACAATTAAGACCGACGAGCCTAAAAGACATTATTGGACAAAAGCATTTGGTTGGTGAAGGAAAAGTTCTTTATAATTTAGTCAAAAATAAACGTCTTTTTTCTATGATTTTCTATGGAAAACCGGGGATTGGAAAAACAACGATCGCGATTGCTATTGTAAAAGAACTTGGACTTAAATATAGAATGCTAAATGCGGTGATTCACACAAAAAAAGATTTTGATATTGTCATTGAGGAAGCCAAAATGAATCATGGTATGGTTGTCGTTATGGACGAACTTCATAGACTCAATAAAGATAAACAAGATTTACTTCTTCCCTACTTAGAGAATGGATTAATCACCCTTATTGGAATGACAACATCAAACCCATATCATAAAATAAATCCAGCGATTCGTAGTCGTTGTCAAATTTTTGAATTACATGAACTAAATAGCGATGAAGTAGAAGACGCTGTACAAAAGGCAATCCAGTCTGGCATTTTAAAAGACATTCAAGTAGATGAAGAAGCAAAAAAAATGATAAGCTCTTTATCGAGTGGCGATATACGTAGTGCCTATAATTTACTAGAAGTTGCTTATTATGCGACAAATGATTTTCATATTACTAAAGAAGTCATTAAAAATGTAAATGCAAAACCTGTATTTTTTCATGACAAAAATGAAGATGGCTATTATGATGTTTTGTCTGCATTTCAAAAATCGATTCGTGGAAGTGATGTAAATGCATCTCTTCATTATTTAGCGCGACTCATTGAAGCCGAAGATTTAGATAGCATTTATCGAAGAATGAGTGTAATTGCATATGAAGATATTGGTCTTGCGAATCCATCGATTGGTCCTAAAGTAGATGCATGTATTCATGCCTGTGAACGTTTAGGTCTTCCAGAAGCTCGAATTCCTTTAGGAACTATGGTGATAGAAATGGCACTTTCGCCAAAATCCAACAGTGCTCATCTTGCTCTTGATTTAGCGCTTTCGGATATACGAAGAGGAAATACAGGAAATGTTCCTAGTCATATTAAAACAAACTCCATCGACTACTTATATCCCCATGATTACCCAAATGGAATTGTAAAACAAACCTATATGCCAGAGAATTTAAAAAATAGAAAATATTATAAGCCAAAGACAACTTCTAAATATGAAGAAAGTTTAAAAAAGATATATGATAAAATAGAACAATTACAGAAGAATTAATTGTTTTTTTATGCTTTCCTATACAAAATTTGACAAAATGGAAAAATGTGCTAAAATAGAACTCATTTAAGGGGGAATTTTTATGAAAATCAATTGGAATGTATATTGTTTTCTTCTATTATTGAGTTGTACAATTGGATTAACTATTTTTTTATTTGCTATTTCTTTACTGACAGACTATTTATTCTTACAATATATAACAATCACTACTGTATACCTACTTGTTATTTATTCCGTTAAAATCGTTCATAAAAAGGAATTAATAAAAAAACATATGTAATGAAAAGGTAAGAAAAAACTGTTTTCTAGAAATTTAAGCTTTTGGCAAAAGGAAAACAGGAAAGAAATATCTTGTTTTTCTTAAACTGTAAATAAAGGCTACTATCTGTTTACAAAACAAGGTAGCTTTTCTCATATAAAAAATAACTCTATATGAGTTATTCTCTATTTAATAAGTCATAATCGATATTAACTGATTCATATCAAATCCAGATAATAAGAGAATCATAGCGGCTATTACTAGAAAAGGGCCAAATGGAATTTCATGATTATTTTCTTTACTCACTAAAAATAAAGAAGCAGGAAGAGCAATAAAAGAAGAAAAGAAAATTGCTAAAATGGCTGTTGGCCATCCTAAAACCATTCCAAAAATAAACATTAACTTGATATCTCCACCACCCATGGACTCTCGCTTAAATAAAAAATCGCCAAAAAGTTTTAATAAAAACATAAGTCCAAAAGAAATAAGTCCATGAAGAAGAACACTTCCTAGCTTTTCTAAGCCAAAACCAAAACCATAAATGCCAGCTAGTAAAATAAGCGTTGTAAGCAAAACTTCATCTGGAATGATCATAGTTTGATAATCACTAATGATAATAATCAAAGAGGCGGATATAAAAATTAAAGCGATCCACAATTCTTTGGTAAATCCATATTTTAAATAACAAAAAAGAAAAAGGAAGCCTGTAACTGTTTCAAAAATGGGATAGAAAAATCCCACTTTTGCTTTACAGTATCTACATTTTCCTTTTAAAAATAAATAACTAAATATAGGGAATAAATCTCCTATATTTAGTTTATGATTACATGATGTACAATGTGATGCAGGTTTTATGATAGACATATCTCGTGGCAGTCTATATCCTACAACGTTGTAAAATGAACCAAAGCAAGCTCCAAATATAAACATAACACAAGCATAATATACTACCATAAAGCAAACCTCCTACGACATATTTTGAACAGCAGTATACATATTAAACATTGGAATAACAATTGCTAGAACAATTAATCCTGTACAAGCCGCTAAGAACACGGTCAAAGCTGGTTCAATAAATGTTTTAATACGTGCAACAGCATTCTTTTGTAAGTCCTGATAATATAGGGAAACTTTCGTCATCATTTCCGCTAGTTCTCCCGTTTTCTCACCAGTGACAATCATTTCATAAGCAGGAATTGGAAAAGCCCAATGTCCATCAAATGCTTCTGAAATTTTACCACCTTTACCAAGAGTATCTACAACACTTAAAATTAACTCCTTATAAATTTCATTATTTGTAATTTTCGCTAAAATATCCATACATTCAACAATTGGTACATTATGACTTAATAAAGAACCAAATGTTTTTGTAAAAGTTGTTACTTCACTGTAAATAATCGTATTTCCAAATATTGGAAGTTTCATTACCACCAATTGAACATATTTTCTAAACGTTTTATTCTTCTTATATAGAAAGTAAAAACTAAAGGCAAATAGTAAAATTCCAAGTAATAAAAATGCCAAATAATGTTTCAAGAAATCACTTAAACTAATTACAGCTCTTGTAAATGCTGGTATTTCAGTTCCTTCCATAGAATTATAAATATCAACAAACTGTGGTACAACATATACCATGATGAAAGTAATAACACCTATAGCAAATAATCCTACTATTGTTGGATACATCATAGCAGTAACCATTTGTCTTCTTGATTCTTCCATTTGTGTATAATACTCAGCCATATCATCAAGTACTTCTGGAAGAGATCCTGTCATTTCTGCTGTTTTAAGCATATTGATCAATAATTTTGGAAAGGAATTTCCTTGTTTATCTAGCGCAGAAGAAAAACTTTCTCCTGTAGATAATTCATAATTAATGGATTTGAAAATATTTTCATACGCTTTTGTCTTAGCAAACTGTCTTGCTAGTATTTTAAGAGCTTCAGACAAAGTAATACCTGCTTTTAAATAAGTTGATAATTGGGTTAAGAAGAAAATCAAATCCTTGTTTTTAAATTTTCTCTTATTTGAAGCAGCACTTGCATATTTTAAAGCAATCCATCTATTTGTATGAATTTTATAAACTTCATACCCTTCACTCAATAAGAAAGAGTGTACTTCTAATTTTGAAAATGCTTCAAAATGTCCTTTTACGAATTTTCCCTCTGGAGATTTTGCTTCATATTCATAAATTAATTTAATATCACTTCTTTTTGCATCATCGCCATCAAAATCAAGAAGAAGTGCTTGTCTATTTATATCACGTTTGTTTTTTGCACTCTTTGATAATGGATTGTTTTGAAAAAATTTACTAATTTTTTTAGAAAAGCTTTCTTTTTTCTTTGGTTGTTCAGGCATCATCTGCTCATAAACATCTTTACTTTTCTTA
>CAJTSN010000014.1:0-7416 GCA_910578745.1 uncultured Bacilli bacterium | reverse complement strand
TCTCGCTTTTGACGCGCTACTTCCTCTTTTTGTTTTCTAGCTTCTAATTTTGCCTTTTCACGGCGATACATTTCTTCTTCTTTTCTTTGTTGTTTTGCATGTATCTCTTCAATTTTTCTTTGTCTTTCTAATCGTTGTTTCTCTTGTTTTTCTAAATTTTCTCTAGCTACTTTTAACTTTCGAGCTTCTTTTTCAATCAATTTCTTCTGTTTTACAGGGTCTTTTGATAAAGAAGCTATCTTCTGTTGCACTTTCGCTTGTTCTTTTTCTCTTTTCTTTCTCTGTTTTTCTAAACGTGCCTGTCTTTTCTTTTCTTCTTTTGGACTAAGTGGCTTTTTAGGAGCTTCCACCCCACCTGCTTCATCTAGTCTTTTGTTTTCATTGTGATCCAAAAGCAATAAAACAGGGGATAATATTCCCTTTGCTACATAGGTAACTGCTTTCACAATATAATTCAAAAATTTCATCGAAATAAACACCTTCCAATCTCCCTTGTATTATTCCAGGTAACCTATACTCACCTATTCTACTAGTAATTATAACACAAATTTATTTTTTGTAAAACATTTTTTTGTTAAATCATATAATATTTTAGAAAGGGGCAAATTTATGAATTATTTTAACCCATATTATATGGCCTACCCAACCGCCTCTGTAGCACCTAAAGCAGGCATTTTTAAAAGTTTATTTGGCAATTTAAATCTTTCGACGATTTTATCGGGTACAAGTAAAACATTAAATGTCGTCAATCAAGCCATTCCCCTTGTAAGACAGGCTGGCCCAATGATGAAAAATGCAAGAACCATGTTTCGTGTCATGAACGAATTTAAAAAAGTAGAAACTCCAAATCCAAACAAAAATACTGTGCCTGCTACCCCTATACCCAATCAAGAAGTAAGGAAAATAACCGAACAAACAACTAAAAAAGCGAGTGGACCTACTTTCTTTCTTTAAGTCTACATGCATGCGTAAGCCATACAATTTCTTTTTTAATTTCTAATTTTTTGCCAAGATGTCCTCTTGGCAATTTTTTTAAAATTTCTTT
Source organism: uncultured Bacilli bacterium (assembly GCA_910578745.1). Lineage (GTDB taxonomy): Bacteria > Bacillota_I > Bacilli_A > RF39 > UBA660 > CATOJL01. The sequence goes on along the minus strand of CAJTSN010000014.1, from coordinate 6,371 downwards.
TCTTTTTTCAAGTAAATAAGCATAGTAGAGATTTCTTTCCATCGTTTTTTCTTTTTTTAATAAAGGTCCAAATTTAAGTTCATAGACGGAATAGTTAGAAATTCCCCTTTCAAAAACAAGAAAAACATACCAAATTTTATTGTCAAGAAGTACATGTTCTTCTGTAATTTTATAACCTCTTTGCATCATTTCTCTACGCAAAATTTCGTAATCATTATTTGTTTGAATGATCAATTTTTTTAATGGTGCTTCTTCTTTTCCCTTTAAAATATCTAAAATCGTCCTTGTCCCCATTCCAGCAAGAACGACACTTCCCTCTTCAATTTCCATATCGGCAAATCCACTTTGACAGAGTACTTTGATTTTTTCTTCTACCTGATATTTTGCAATATTTTTGCGAGCCATTTTTAAAGCACTTTCCTTTTGATCAATGGCATAACACCTATTTTGATTATAAAGGGTTAAAAAGATATCTAAAAGGGCATGATCACAACCAATATCATAAACGACATCACCCTTAGGTACTAAAGATGCAAGAAGAAGTAACCGACGATTTAAATGCATCTAGTCCCCCATATAATCTTTTAATTTACGACTACGAGAAGGATGGCGTAATTTTCGTAAAGCCTTCGCTTCAATTTGACGAATTCTCTCTCTTGTCACCCCAAAAATTTGTCCCACTTCTTCTAATGTTTTACTTTTTCCATCATCTAGACCAAAACGCAAACGAATGACTTTTTCTTCTCTTTCTGTAAGTGTAAGTAATACTTCTGCAATTTCATCTTTTAAAAGTTCATTGGTTGCATATTCTTCTGGGGATACATTTCGCTCATCTTTAATAAAATCGCCTAAATGAGAATCATCTTCCTCTCCAATAGGCGTCTCCAATGAAACGGGTTCTTGACTGATTTTATAAATATCTCGAATTTTATCAGGGGTCGTTCCCATTTTTTTAGCGAGTTCTTCCTCTGTAGGTTCTCGGTTTAGCTCTAGTGTCAATTGTCTTTGAATACGAGCGAGTTTATTAATGGTTTCCACCATATGCACTGGTACGCGAATCGTTCTTGCTTGATCAGCAATCGCTCTTGTAATGGCTTGTCTTATCCACCATGTCGCATAAGTTGAGAATTTATAACCTTTTGATACATCAAATTTTTCTACGGCCTTCATCAGACCAATATTTCCTTCTTGAATCAAATCTAAAAATAACATTCCTCTTCCTACATATCTTTTGGCAATACTGACTACTAGACGAAGGTTTGCTTCTGCAAGTGTTGCTTTTGCCTCACTATCTCCTTCTAAAATACGATCGGCAAGTTGTAATTCTTCTTCCATAGTAAGTAACTTTATTTGTCCTATTTCTTTTAAATACATGCGAACAGGATCATTAATCGTCAAATCTTTGGTAATCGCATTATCATCTAATAGAAGAGCTTCTCCTTCTTCTTCATCGTCATCTTCTGAAACGATACGAATATTATTTTCAGAAAACAAATTATAAAGTTCATCTAACTCCTCACTAGTAAGTTCTAGTCCTTTTAAACTACTTGCGAGTTCCTCATACGTAATTTTTCCTTTTTCTTTTCCTTGTTTTACTAATTCATTTTTTCTTTCATCAAATGTTTTTATTTCGTTCATAATTCCTCCCATACTTTCTTTTTTTGTAGTTCAATTTGTAATTCTAAAATTTCATCACCAAGTTTTTTTTTCTTTTCTTGGTCAACTGTCTTTTTTTGCTCACTCTTTAAATAATCTATTTGTTTTATGATTTTATATTCATAGATGGTATCAATATATTCATCAATTTCTTCTTTTTTGTAAGTATCTTTCAAATCAAGCGATGTAATTTCATGAAATGTATTCAGCAATTCATTATCTTCTAAAAGGACATTAATAAAATCAGCTTCTTTAATATATCCATGTTCCTCATAAAAATAATGAATTTCTTTTGCCAGTAAACGATACGTTTCGGTCGATAAAAATTTTACCTTTTGTTTATATAATTCTATGATTTCCTCATGATTTAGCATATAGAAGACAAGTCTTCTTTCTGCTTCCTGATAGCGATTTCTCTTTAAAGAGGAACCCTCTTTTTGAGGGGTGAGGCTCACCTGTTTTACTGTATCTTGAATATCCATAAGCTGACTTCGTATAATACTTGCATCAAAAGCCGTTTCTTCACTAATTTTTAAGAGCGTCGTTTCTCTTAAAATAGGATCCGTGATTTGATTTAATTCTTCGATGACAGAAGAAATATAATTGGCCTTATCTAAAGGAGATGAAAAGTTTTTATCTTCCTTTAAATATTCTAGTTTAAAATCAATTGTATTCATTGGATGCGCTATTTTATACTCGATTTTCTCTTTTCCATATTTCAAAATATACTCATCAGGGTCTAAATTATCTTCTAAAACGACAATTTTAGGATACACGCCCATCTTCATAAAGTCACTGCTTGTTTTATAAGCGGCATGCCTCCCTGCTTCATCTCCATCAAATAATAAGATAATTTCTTTTCCCATCTTCTTTAAAAGCAGAAGTTGTTCTTTGGTTACAGCGGTTCCCATTGAAGCGACCACATTTTCAATGCCTATGGTAAACAACCGAATGACATCCATAAAACCCTCTACTAAAATCACTTGTTCCTTCATACGAGCAATATTTTTTGCTTTATGATAGTGATATAAAAGCTCCCCTTTTTTAAAGAATTCTGTTTCTTTTGTATTGATATATTTAGAAGCATCATTCGATCGATAAATACGAGCCGAAAATCCAACGGTTTTTCCTGTTAAATCAAATAAGGGAAACATAATTCGATTAAAATAGTTATCGCGAAATTCTCCATCTTTATAATGGGCCAGTCCATTTTGAACCATTTCCTCTTTTTTAAAGCCTTTCTTATCGAGCAATCCTGTTAGTAAATGGCTATTTTTTAGTGACAGACCAATTTCAAATTCTTTTCTGGCTTCTTTTGAAATTTGTCGCCTTTCTAAGTAATCAATCGCCTCTAAGCCTTCCTCAGTATATAAATTGTTTGTATATAACTTACAAGCGATGGCATACATTTCATGATACGTATTCCTCTTGGTGAAGGATTGTTCACTTTCACTCGCAATCTGTAAAGGAATTCCCGATTTTGCGGCTATTTTTTGAACTGCCTGCATAAAAGAAATATTTTCATAATCGCGGATAAAGGTAAATACATTCCCTCCTGCCCCACAAGAGAAACATTTATAAATTTGCCTTTCCCGATTTACACTCATACTCGGAGAATGATCATCATGAAAGGGACAAACACCAAAGAAATTTCGCCCTCTTCCTGTAAGAGGTAAGTATTCGCTGATGACGTCTACAATATCTACACTGGTTCGAATTTCATTGAGCTTTTCTGTCGAAAGTGCATAGTTTTCATTCATAGCCATCAGCCTCCTATAATTAATATACGACAAATCTTTACAAATCCCTTTTTTTTGTGCAAAAAATGTATAATTTTTTCATTTTTGCATACCCTACTTTTAGGTGATTTGATGAAAAAGTTTATTTTAGTGAACTCGATTTTGATTTTTCTTATCAATTTTCCACTCCATTTTTTATATGAAAGATGTCCTAATTTCCTTACAAGTCTTTTTGTTCCTGTAAATGAAAGTATTTTTGAACATATGAAGATGATTTTTACTTCTTATTTCCTTGCCTTTTTATTCTCCTCTCTTTGGCACAAAGAAAACTGGAAAACATATTTATTTTCTTTTCTAGTGACTTCTCTTTTTTGCATTACCCTTTATTTAGCGCTTTTTCTACCTATCTACTTTTTATTTGGTGAAAATATGGTATTTACTATTCTTTGGCTTTTTCTTTCCATTGTCCTTTCTAATTTTATAAATTATCATCTAAGTACACTTCCCACTAAAAAATACCAAACGTTTTTATCATTTGGTATTCTTCTTCTTTTCTTATTTCTCTCCTATACATGGACGTATCACCCACCAAAGTGGGAATTCTTTAAAGATCCTACAAACGCTTCTTATGGGATTTTAAAAGATAAAAAGTAAAAAGTTCAAAGATTAGAAAGAAAAGACTGATATAGATTAAATTTTTATAATCTAAAAAGGCAAGAACTAAACTTATTAGTAAAAGAAGAAAATAAGAAATACAAACTTTATTTTTAAACTCTGCAAGTTGCTTCGCTTCTTTTTTTAAAAAAAGGATATGATGAATATCTCCATCTAAAAGTTCAATATCACAATTCTTATTAGGAGAAAGACTCACAGTTATATCAGAGGCTCTCATAAAATCATTGGATGAATACCTATCATCTATATATATAATTTGATGATATCTTTTTTCATTTTTCAAAAAGGCAAGTTTATCTTCTAAAGTAAGATTGGCATAACTTTCCGTAATCGATAAATGAGAAGCAATCTTTTTTACTTGCTCTTTTGATGAAGCGGATAAAAGGACTGACTTTGTAATTCCTTCTTCTTTTAAAAGAGGAAATAAAAATTCTAAATCGCTTTTTAATTCATCTTTCAAAACAAATGTTCCAACATAAGTTCCATCAACGGCAATCATAATGGTTGGATGTAAAAACTCGACACGTGGATATTTGATATTTAATTCTTCAAACAAAGTTCCACTTCCCAAAACAACTTCCATACCATCTATAACACCCCTTATTCCTTTTCCTTTCATTTCACTAATAAAAGAAATCTCATGTTCCTCTTTGTCTTTATAGTTTCCATGAAAAGCAAAAGCAACTGGATGCTGACTTTTTTGTTCTAAGAGAGTCGCATATTTAAAAATTTCTTCTTTTGTTTGATAAACAGGAATAATTTTAGTGATTTCCATTTTTCCAGAGGTGAGAACCCCTGTTTTTGTCAAAACAATCTCATCACAATTTTGAATTTTCTCAAAAAGATCTTCTTTATGAAAAAGAATTTGTTTTTGTTCTACTTTTTTTAAACTTGTTTGATAAAAATAAGTTAAAATGGATTCTAATTTATTTTGTTTAAAGAATAGAAGTAGGATAAGTAAAAATAAGAAAACCGTTTTCTTTTCTTGATCCAAAAGAAGAAATAAAAAGATACTTGCTAAAAGGAAAAAGAATAGAAAAAACCATTTTTGCTGTATCTTACTACTCTTTAAATAATTCTTTATTCCTAAATCTATTCCTTTTTCGCTTCCAAACTGGTTTATAAATAAAAGATGAACACCTTGTTCGAGTATTTTATAAATAAGGAAGAGTCTTTCCTCTTTTAAAAGAAAAAAGCAAATAGCCACAAAGATATCAATAAAGAGCGTTCGTGTTCTTTTAAATACCCAAGTGTTATGGAAGAGATATTCTATTTTCTCTTCTAGTAGAAAAAATAGGGAAAAGACTTCAAAAACAATCTTTATATTCTGTTTAAAAAAACAGGAAATGATAAATAAAAGAATAGAAAGCATATAAGACAAATAGAATTTTTTCATCATATCACCTCGTTTTCTTTATTATAGTTTTTTTTATCTATCTAGTCAACTTTGAGGAAAAGAAAAAACAGGTTACGTCTTTCCATAATTAAATTTTTTATTTATTAGAGCTCTAAAAAGCAATTAAGATTACTAAAATACTCTCTTTATTCCCCATATTTTAAAATCATCTTTTTATTATAAAAAAGATTTATGAACGCAAACCTTCCATAAATCTTTTTCATAGTTTCCATTTCTAATTTCTTTCTTACTCTTTTTTATAGAACTTTTTAGAATCGAAAATACTCTTAAACTACCTGATCTTTTTTAGTTTTCCCTCTTCTAATCTATAAACAACATCTGCTAATTGCTCTATGTCCTCTTTTATATGTGTAGCAATAATGATAATCTTATTTTTCTTCTTTTCTTCTAGCAAAACCTTGCGTAATTTTTTTGCAGTATCATCTTCTATTCCATTAAACGGTTCGTCTAGTATCATCACTTCAGGATCTTCCATTAAAACCTGTGCTATGCCTAATTTTTGCTTCATTCCAAGTGAATATTCACAATATTTTTTATTCATATCATTTTTTAAATTGACCTTTTCAAGGGTATCAATTATCTGCTGTTCTGTAATCTGTTTTTGAATGTTAGCTAACAATTTTAAATTTTCTAAACCTGTCAAATAAGATAGGAAATTCGGCTTTTCTATAAGCGAACGAGTTGAAGGAGGAAATAAGCCACTTTTTTTCAACCCCACTCCATCAAAATAAATCTCTCCACTCGTCGGTTCATAAAAACCACATAATAATTTTAGAAAAACACTCTTTCCACTTCCGTTGTACCCAATTAAGCCATATATTTTTCCAGCTGTGAATTCTACATTTACATCTTGTAATACGCTTGTCTTTTTAAAACTTTTACAA
>CAJTSN010000013.1:28637-28872 GCA_910578745.1 uncultured Bacilli bacterium | reverse complement strand
TGATTATAGTAATATTCCAGATGAAGAAAATCCATTTTCTCAATTGCCTTTAATAAAAAAAGCATTAGACTATTTAAATATTCCTTATTTAGAAGTAAAAAATAATGAAGCAGATGACTTGATTGCTTCAATAGTTTCCAAATGTACGAATGAATATCAATATATAATAGTTTCAACAGATACAGATTTTATGCAACTAATTAATAACAATGTATTTTTGTATGTTCCAAGAGAT
>CAJTSN010000013.1:25228-28627 GCA_910578745.1 uncultured Bacilli bacterium | reverse complement strand
GTTGGGGATAAAAGTGATAATATAAAGGGAATAAAAGGAATTGGAAATATTACTGCTACAAAAATACTAAAATATAATTCTATACAAGAATTTATAGTGAATAATCCTAATTCAAGATTTTCAAATATATTAATATCAAGTAAAAAATTGATAACTAAAAATCGACAGTTAATAGAACTGAATAAATTTATAAGCACTTCTGAAATTATCTTCAACGAACTTCATAATGTAATCTATATTTCTAAGACATACGAAATAATAGAAAGTATAGGAGAACGTTAGCATTAAAAAATGATTGAAAATACTAAATCTTATAGTATAATATTTTTAGGAAGTTGATTGTACAAAATAGTTGTAAACATCTCCGTTTCTAGCACTAGATTGATACTCGAACTTTTCGAGCGACAATAGAAAACAGCTTGTCAAAAAGCTGTTTTTATGATATCATGAATATGTCAAGGAGACTTGCATACAATAAAAAAGGGAATACTCAACTTTCCATGTTGAGTGTTCGCCAAAGATTTGGTTAGCACTTAATCTACGAATTAGGTGATTTTCTTTTTATATTAATACTATAAATAGTAAAAATACTAATAGGAAGATAAGAATTACTAAAGATAAGATTAAAAAATCTTTCTTATTCATTATATCGCCTCCCTTCATTCACAAAGTTTGGCAATCACCCAACTATTAAATGTTCCTAAATTAATCATACCAAACAAATGTTTTTAATACAATGATTTAATATTAAAATTTGACAATTTAGTAAAACACATTTGTATACTAACAAAATTAATATACAGAACAGATAGGAAGATACTTAAATGATTAAAGTAATTAATACGGTGTATAATGATTATACTACAAATATCACATGGGGAAACTTCTCAGTTCGTTCTCATGGTAAAAAAAGAGTAGGTATTGCACCTTTTATAACATTTAATATTGATGATAAAATTTTGATTGGTTTAGAATTTACATTTTCAGATAAAATGTTTCAAGACTGTAAAATTGATACAAAAATAAATATAACTGAGTATTTAAGTGATATTTGCTATGAGGATGAAAAAGGTTGGATTTCAATTATTACTGGGGAATATAATCTTTATATAACTAGGATTAATTCTAACAGTTTTAAATTTGAATTTTACGTGGAAGATGGAGAAATGAAGATTATTATAGATAGTGTTGTCGTACTATTAAAATAAAAATTGTTATACTTCTAGCCAATGAATTGATAGCTTAAACTTTTATAGTTTGGGTTTTAATATGCTCAAAATTATAGGAAAATGGCTATAAAATTTGACTCAGTAATATCAATTTAGTAAAACACACTTGTACATTGATCCCAAGAATAAATATGTGATTTAAATAGAAAGCCTAAATAGACAATTTGCAATAACTTCCCTTTTATAGTATAATCGATTTCATCGGCAATGACTAGGAAGAGTAATTTTTAATATTTATTATAGAGAGTTATCACATTGGTGAAAGATAATATAAAATTAAAATGAAAGACGCCTACGAGCTATTTGTTTGAAAGTAATAGTAGAATAAATCGGACATGAACCGTTATCTCATTGAGTGATTATATATTGAATTTCTATTTATATATAATAAATTGGGTGGTACCGCGGATTATAACAGTTATTCGTCCCTTTGTGGATAATAGAACTGTTTTTTTTATTATATATTGAATAGGAGGAATAAATATGAAAAAAATATATTTTAAAAATTTAAAAGAATATAAATCACAAGAAATAACTATTGAAGGATTTGTAGATTCTCTTCGTGATTTACAGTATGTTCAATTTCTAATTATTCGAGATACTACTGGAAAAATTCAAGTTACGATTGAAAAAAACGAAGAAAATAGTAGACTGAATGAGATTGTTTCTAACATGACTGTTGAAAGTACAGTAAAGATTACTGGAATACTTTTAGAAAATGAAAAAGTTAAATTAAATGGAATCGAATTAATACCAAACAATATAATTATAACTAGTAAGTGTTTCGATGAATTACCGCTAAATTATAAAGATAGCAAGTCCGCACTATTGGATACTCGATTAAATTATAGATTTTTAGATTTAAGAAATGAAAAAAACATTCTTATGTTTAAAGTACAAACATGTCTTATGAATGCAATAAGAGAATTTGTTATAAAAAAGAATTTTATTGAAATCCATACACCTAAAATTATTAGTACAGCAAGTGAATCAGGTGCAGATGTATTTGAAATAAAATATTTTGATCGAAAAGCCTATTTAGCGCAAAGTCCTCAATTTTATAAACAAATGGCAATGTGTAGTGGTTTTGAAAACGTATTTGAAATCGCACCAGTATTTCGGGCTGAAAAATCAAATTCATATAGACATGCAACGGATTTTACTGGATTTGATGTAGAGATCAGTTACATGGAAACATTAGATGAATTGATGGATTTTGAAGAAGATTTACTTATTACAGGCTTGACTCTTGTAAAAGAAAACTATGAAAAAGAAATTAGGGATCTATTTCATGTTGAAGTAATTATACCTACCAAACCATTTCCAAGAATTCGATTGGAAGAAGTATATGAAATATTAGAAAAAGAATATGGTTATAAAATGAACTATGAAGATGTTGGAGATATGAATGCTGAATCTGAAAAACTAGTTTCAAAATATATCAAAGAAAAATATGGGCATGAATTTGTATTTATAACCGATTTTAGTGCAAAGAAAAGAGCCTTTTATCATAAGAGAGAAAATGGCATTCCACAAGGTGCAGACCTTATTTGGAAGGGTTGTGAGATAACAACTTTAGCACTAAGAGAACATAGATATACCATTTTATGTGAACAAGCAAAGGAAAAAGGATTGGATAAAGATGTTAAATTTTATCTTGAATTTTTTAAATATGGCTGCCCACCACATGGAGGTTTTGGATTAGGTGTTGATAGAATAACTATGTTACTTTTAGAAATGGCATCATTAAAAGAAACGATGTTCCTATTTAGAGGTCCTAGTCGAATCGAACCTTAAATAAAATGGAAAATTTTGTACTTCTATGCCAAAGATAATAAATTATGGACTCTTTCTTTTATTTAAAAAAGGTGTTGTACATCCCCTCTTTAAAAACCACTTACGAATCGGTTTTAATTACCCAAACTCATATTGCTGTAGATAAAACAATAGAAATTAGAATAAACTAGGATAGACATTTCATTAACACCCTACTTATTTTCTTTTCCTTCTATTTCATGTATAATAGAAGTGGTGATTGTATGGGTAAGATTGATTCTAGTGAACTAGTCGATATTTTTAAAGAAGAAATGTCAAAAAAAAAGAAAAAAGAAGTGAAAATGAAGCAGAAATTAGAAAAAAAGATGGAAAGACAGGAAAATATAGAGTTTGA
>CAJTSN010000013.1:0-25218 GCA_910578745.1 uncultured Bacilli bacterium | reverse complement strand
GCATAGAGGGGCTCGGAGAAGGAGTATGTGATATCCATGATACAAAACAAAACAGAGAAGAAAAAAGAAAACAGATGGAAAAAGAAATGGCTCATTCTAAAAAAAATAACGAAAATTTTCCTATATCTTCGCTAGAGTCCACCTCTTCTTCTCCCAGTTTCTTTTCAAACGTTGTTTTGGGTTTTTTCTTAAGTTTGTTAGTGCTATGTACAAGTGGTTATTCCCTATTTTTATTAAGGACAGGTTTTGAGAAAAAAACAGGAATAAAATGTATCCTTCTTATGACCTTTTCTATTTTCTATCTCTTATCTTTTCTAAGTAAAAAACAAAGTACAAAACGATTTTGTGCAATTCTTAGTAGTATTGCCATTTCTCTACTTATGGTATTTCTAATCTATATTGCATAAAAAGGAAAACGATAACACTACCGTTTTCCACGTATTATTGCTAATACACTATACTATATGATTTTAAAAAAATGATATGACAAGGAGATGATTTATGAAAATTCCATATAAATTTAAAAAAGTTTTTCCAAACGTATTAACCGGATTCCGTCTCGGTATTGCACCCATCATTATTATTTTAGGTCTTATGGGAAAAGTAAATATTGTTCTTCTTTTAACAATCCTTTCTTGCCTAACAGACTTATTTGATGGATACTTTGCTCGAAAATGGGATGTTTCATCACAATTCGGTGCGAAACTAGATGCGATAAGTGATAAAGTTTTTGCTATTTCTCTACTTATTTCTTTGACAAAAAATATCAAGTCTCTTTGGATTTTAATTACCTTAGAAGTCAGTATCGCCCTTATTAACTTATATTTTTATTCTAAAACACATAAATCAGAGACTCTACTCATTGGCAAAATGAAAACAACGAGTCTATTCATATGTATCGTTATTTCCTTCTTTTATCTTTTCTTTCACAAACTTCATTTTCTTCTCAATGGATTCATCTATATGACCTTGAATTTACAAATACTAGCGGGCAGTAGTTATATTATCCATTTCATAAAAAAAGCGAAAGAAAAAGAGGAAAATACTTTAGAAAATGTAAAAGCTCATAAACAGATTATGGAAGAAGAAACTGTATAGAGCTTTTTTTATTCATTGAACTTTTAAAAGAGGTATGTTATAATAAATTTGAAAAAATAAGATATATTAAGAAGGGTGAAGTAGGATGAAGGTTAGAAAAGTCGTACTGGTATCTTTAGTATTTTGTATAATGATAATAACTACGATGCATAGTAATTCTATAGAAGCAAAAACATTTGGAGAATTAAAAAAAGAACTACAAGATGAAATAAACCGACTCAATGAAAATAAAGAACAACAAAAGTTAACTGAAAGTGAAATGAAAAATATTAATAATAAAGTAGCAACAATTCAGGCAAATATCAAACAAACCTATCGTGATATTGATAATTTGACAGCTGAAATTGAAGCACTTGATAAACAAATTGAAGAAAAAGAAAAACAGATTAAAGATATCATTAATTTCACACAATTATCTAGTGGAAACTCAACTTATTTAGAATATATTTTCAATGCGGATGATTTTACCGATTTTATTTATCGTTCAGCGGTATCTGAACAACTTGCGAATTATAATGATACCCTTATCGATGAATTTAATGCAAATATTGAAAAAAATAAGAAAAAACAAAAAGAAATAGAACAAAAAAGAACTTCTCTTACAAAACAACAACAAAACTTAGAACAGGAATATAAAAATTTAGGAAACCAGCTAGGAGAAATTGTCGATGTAGAGATGGATATTAAAGATCAAATTAGTTACTTAAAAGATATGGTAAAATTATATGAGGATCGTGAATGTAAAGATGACGAAGACATTAAAACGTGTGGACGGAGTGTCCTACCAAGTAATACAGCCTTTTATCGTCCTCTTGTTAAAGGATACGCAACAAGTGAATTCGGCTATCGAACGGGACAATTTTCTGGATTTCATTCTGGACTTGATATTTCTGTCAGTCCAAATACAGATGTAAAAGTCTATGCTTCTGGAACGGGAATTGTATCTGGAATTATTTATAAATCAAAGTGTGGTGGAACTTATGTTCTCGTGCATCATAAAATGACAAATGGAAATACATATACAACCATGTATATGCATTTAGCAAAAGCACTTGTTAGTAAAGGAGATACCGTCACCAAAGACACCGTGATTGGTATTATGGGTGGCGGACACAATCCAAATACCCCATCAAATTACACTCCTTGGGATACTTGTACAACAGGTGCTCATAACCACTTTACGATTGCAACTGGTTTGTATGGAATTGATTATTCAAGCTGGGCCTCTTTTATGTCCCACACATTCAATCCACGAACGATTGTCAATTTCCCTAGTGGAAGATATAATTGGTGGACCGACCGTTTATCTAAATATTAAGCGTTGGCGATTTGTCAACCTTTTTTCGAAAGGAGTTTCTATGAAAAAAAATAGTTTCATGGAAGGAAGTTTTATTGCAACCTTTGGTATTGTATTGTGTAAAATCATCGGACTCATTTATGTCATCCCTTTTTATGCGATGATTTCAAATACTGGAGCCGCTTTATATAGTTATGCTTACTCAATTTATGCCGTATTTTTAAGTTTATCAACAAGTGGTATTCCAATTGCTATGAGTAAACTCGTTAGTGAATATAATAGTCTAGAGTATTACTATACAAAAGAAAAAATTTTTAAACTTGGAAATTTAATGATTCTAAGTCTTGGCATTTTCTTCTTTCTTATCTTATTTTTCTTTGCTCCAAATATTGCCTCCTTTATTTTGGGTAGTGCAACAGGAGGAAATAGTATTCAAGATGTTGCTTTCGTCATTCGCGTTGTCGCAACTGCCCTTCTTATCGTCCCTTCTTTAAGTGTAATTAAAGGATACTATCAAGGTCATAAATACATTACGCCTCCTAGTATTGCTAACGTTATAGAACAACTTCTTCGCGTTCTTATTATTCTTGTTGGTTGTTTTGTTAGTCTAAAAATAATGGGACTAAAAGAAAGTATTGCCATATCTATCTCTGTATTTGCAGCTACGATTGGTGCATTCCTCGCCTATCTTTATCTTTACTTTAAAATGAAGAAAAATAAAGAAGATTTTAAGAGTCATGCGCATATTACTCGAAATGAAGTCAAATTTACAACCAAGTATCTAATCAAACAAATTGTTCTGTTAGCGTTTCCTTTCATTATCATTGATGTTCTTAAATCTTCTTACAATTTAGTGGATACCCTTACTGTAGTTCGTACACTTACAGATTTAGGTTATGCGAGTAATGTTTCAGAAACGGCATTTTCTGTCATTGGAACATGGGGTTCTAAACTAAGTATGATTGTCATTTCCATTTCTATGGGAATTTCAACAAGTTTAATTCCAAATATTGCTTCTGATTTTATTCAAAAAAAGAGTAGTTCTTTAAATACAAAAATCAATCAAGCGATGCAGACTCTTCTTTTCTTTATTATTCCTATGACATTTGGACTTTTCTTTTTAGCGCGTCCGATTTGGATTATTTTTTATGGCTACAATGCTCTTAGTATCGAAGTATTTCGTATGTTTATTATTCAATCCATCACATTTTCTTTAATTACAATTCTTATCAATATTGTACAAACGACAAATAAAAATAAAATAGCGATTCTAACTCTTTTCCTTTCTTTAATTTTAAATGCCATTTTAAATGTTCCTATGATGTATTTTTGTGAATTTATTGGTTTTGGTGGCTACCAAGGAGCAAGTGTAGCGACTTTGATCACGCAAATTCTTCCTTGTATTTTCCTCATTTTTTATTTAAAAAAATACTTGCATCTCAATTACCATTCTACAAAAATCAACGGAACAAAAATTGTTTTAGCGACACTTATCATGCTTGTTTCTATGCTTATTCTAGAATTTATTGTACCTTTAAATACAATGCATAGAATCCCATCTATCTTAAGTGTTCTTCTCTATACTTTGTTTGGAGCGAGTATCTATCTTTATATCATGCATAAAAGTGGAGTTTTAAAACAATTGTTTGGAGATAATATTCTAAGAAAACTATATAAAGCACGTTCTTAAGCGTGTTTTTTTTGTATACTTTTTAGAAACAGAGAAATACTATAAATGGTGAAAAATATGCATCTTTTAATTTATCTTGCCATTTTTTTTCTAAAACTTCTTGAAAACGCTTTAGGAACAGTGCGTATGATCGTTGCAATGAATGGAAAAAAAACATTAGGTGCTATCTTACAATTTCTAATAGGCATTGTTTGGGTTGCTTCTGCCTCTATGGCAATTACAAATGTGGCTAGTGATCCTATCAAGGTTCTTGCTTTTGCCCTTGGTTCTGCATTTGGTTCTTATGTTGGATGTGCCGTTGAAAATAAGATTGCTATGGGAGAAAATATTCTTTTTTGCATTACAAGTTGTGTCGAAGTTTTAAATCAGTTAAACGAAGAGGGTTTTTCTTACACCACATTATTAGGAAGCGGTACAAAAGATTCTTGTTATGTTATTCTTCTTGCTATTCCACGAAAAAGTAAGAAAAAAATCATCCAACTTATCAAGAAAATTGACTACCGAGCTATGATTATATCAGAAGTTTCGGATACAATTGTGGGTGGAAATGTTATCTCCCATACTTAGGGAAATCCGTAATTACAAAAATGGGTTTCTCTTTATAACGCTTTACATCCTCCCTTCGATTGACCGTCCACACCCCCTCTTCTTCTTTATATTGCCTATAATGAGAAAAACAACCATCTAATATTCCCTTCTTTTTTTCTAGATTCATGAAATATCCTTTAAAATAACCCATTTTATAAGTTGGATATTTCTTTTTTAATTTTTCAATAAAAGAATAGGAAAAACTCACTAAATAATATCGATTCGGATATTTTTTTAACAAAGAAATCAATCTTTTCCATTCTTTTATTCCTTCTTTATATACTTTTAAATCCAAAAGAAGAATCTTATCTGTCTTTACTTGTTTCAAAACATCTTCTAATAGATCTATCCTTTTGCACTTGCGCAAATATTTATACTTTTGTTTACGAATAAATAAGACACTTTTATTTTCACAAAGTACAAACCCATTATGATGCACTACAAACTTCTTATCTTGTGTCAAATGTACATCTATTTCAACCCCATCTACATATGGATAAGTCAATACATCCAAAATAGCCTCCTTGGTATTTTCCTTATACGTTCCACCATTTGCTCTATGAGCAATTATATAGCCCATTTCATCACCTATTAAACTATATGAAAAAAAGACATCCTAAGATATCTTTTTTGAATTTTTTACATATATAGCTGGTTTTTCTATTACTTGTGTTTTATCATTTTCTGTACACACAAATTGATTATCAACTATTTTTATTCCCATTTTATTCAAATAATCTGTATTTTTTAATCCTTCATGAAACATTTTTTCTTGCTTTAAATAGTCTTCTTTAAAACCCGTTCTTGCATATTTTCCTAGATGATAGAACCATTCTGGTACTTGACTCATCTGTAGTTGAAAGAACCGTTTTATTGGTAATTTTGTTAGAATTTCTTTTAAGTAATTATTTTCTATCTCTTTTTCTTCATTATAAAATTCTTCAAGAGAAAGATACTCTCCTTTTATAAGACTACGCAATACTTTGATTCGTTTTAAAAAAATGCCATCCTTACTATTTTTCTTTTGCATATTTTTTAAATGAATAGAAAGTTCCTCAATTGCTCCTTCTTCCAACTTAAACTCCTGATACATACCACCAACAACACAACTCATAAAAACATTTCCTTGTACCTTTTCCATGCTTCCTCCTTCTTTTTACAAGACGATTACCATATTATCATACTTCATATAGAAAGTCAAATTCGTGCAGAACAACACTTTCTATTTTATTTGAAACCTTTTATACCAAACATAAACTACTTCATTCTTTCTTATCCTTCATCACTATATTTCACTATTCTCATTTGCCTTTCCATATTCTATTATATTGCTCTTTGAAAGGATACGATTCTATCAAATGAAAAAGAAGAATTGTTTCTATTCTTCATACATCATAAGCTTTATCGATTTGTTTTAATTCATTAAACGTATCAATTTCTACAATGTCTTCTTTTTGACATTCTCTCACATAAATTTTGTAATTTTGTTTTCTCTCACACAATTGTACCTGTTCCCAATAATATTCCTTTCCCCCGGGACTATGAAAGACTTCTTCAAGATCTTTACTTAATTTTTGACCATCTTCTTTTGTGTAATAAGAAATACCTACTAATTGATGACAATTCTGTCCTCCAATTTTTTCCTTAATGATTATATTGTTCTTCACTTCAATACACCAGTCATCACTCACTTCAACAGGAATCCCAAGAAAATTACTATTGTATTCATATTTTCGAATCAAATTTGGATTGGATAATAACAAATCCGATTCTAGTACATAAGCATTTTCCAATTGGTCTTTTACACAATAAGCCGAAGATATATTATTAGCCTCATTGTATAACTCATTTTTTACAATTTGAATCATTGGATACTTACTTTTTAATAACTCAAATTGATCACTTAAGTAGCCCGTAACAAGGATAATTTCTGGGATTCCAGCCGCCACGACGGCATCAAGTAATGTCTCAATAATCCTTTTCCCATTGACCTTTACAAGTGGTTTTGGTGTATTTAATGTGATAGGAACAAGTCGAGAACCAAACCCAGCGGCTAGAAATATAGCTCTTTTTACACGATATTTTTCTAACCACAACAAGCCCTTTTCTGTGATTCGATTGTCTTTATCGATCAATTCCTCTTTTAGTAATTCATTAATACATGTATTAATCGTTCCTAGTGATAAATGGGTTTCATTTACTAACTCTCTTTGTGACAATTCTCTATTTAATCTTTCAATTGCCACTAATATTTCAAATTGATTTTTCATTTTCTATCCTTCCTTTCGATTTAAAAAAGAGACGATTCCTTTCATAACTAAATTTACAATAAATAGAATTAAAGAAACAATGGCTGCCTCCGCCAACATTAAATTTCCCTCATAATTTGTAATTAAAATGGATAAAGGCATCGTCTTTGTATTATATAAAAATGCAACCGCTGATATGGTAATCATTGCGTTGATAAAAAAATAGGAAAACATTTCGCGAATGGTTTTTTTTGTGTTTGGAATTAGAACATCCTTTAGTAGATGGATTGTTCCAATATGACAGACTTTCGCAATCCCTTCATAGTTTGAATTCAATTTTTTTAATGCATTGTAAGCCATTAAATAAGCCGAAGCCATAAAATGAACAATGTTCACAATCACTAAAATCAAAAAGGTATTATAAAAATAAGTATTATGAAAACTAACCGTATAAGATAATCCTAAAACCATTCCCGGTATCGCTAAAGAAGATATAGCCAATATATGCATTCCCTTATGTCCGCCATCTCTGGCAGTAAAATAAGCAATCAAATAAGATATTATCGTTCCAAAAATCGAAACCAATAAAGAAATCCATAAAGAATTGCCTAAATAAGTAAGGAGATGATTCTCAAACACATAGGAAAAATGGGTAAGAGAAAATGTAGGATGTAAAACGATATTATCAATAAAAGCATAATAGACGAAAGAACCAAGAATAAGAAAAACAAAAAGAAGAATTCCGTAAGTTACTAAAGTTAAAATTCGATCCCGCCGCTTGTTTTTTGAAAGTGGATATTTTTTCTGACTCACGGTTGTATAATCCTTACACAATAAGTCAAAAAGAAAGGAGAAAAAAGCGGGAATTAACAAAAATAAACTGATAATTGTTCCACTTGAAAAGTTCAGTAATCCCATAACTTCTTTATATAAGTAAACAGGTAGTGTATTAAATTTACCTCCAATGGCGAGTGGAACTCCATAATCTGTAAATATCAAAGTAAATACAGCAAATATAGCCGATAAGATGGGCTTTTTTAAATAACAAAAGGTCACCTTTTTAAATGTTTGCCATCTACTGAATCCTAAAATTTTAGAAACTTCATACATGGTATTATCCATATAGGAAAACCCATCACTTAAAATTAAGAAAGCAACAGGAAAAGAATATAGAATAGAACCAATTACAACGCCCGGAAATCCCACTATGTTAAAACCTAGACTCCTTGAAAAAATACCATTGGCTCCAAAGAGAGTCATCAAACCTAGACCATGAGAAATGGAAGGAATTAACATTGGTAGAGGAATCACTATTTTTAGAAAAGATTTATGTTTTATATTGGTGCGATGAATGGTATAGGCAAGCAAATAGGCAATACCTACCGAAAGACAAGTGGAAAGACATGTAACCAAAACAGAATTTCCTAAAGCTTTCCTAAAAGAAAGAGAGGACATGAGTTTTGAAAAATCATTCCAATTGATTTTACAAACCATTCGCATTAACGGATAAAAAATAGTACATAAAAGAAAGAGAAGAAGAAAAAATCGCACATAAGTTCTTTTTTTCATCATAAATCAATTCCTGTACATTTTTCAATCGAACT
This sequence comes from uncultured Bacilli bacterium, assembly GCA_910578745.1. Classification (GTDB taxonomy): domain Bacteria; phylum Bacillota_I; class Bacilli_A; order RF39; family UBA660; genus CATOJL01. Next base: position 16,692 of record CAJTSN010000013.1, on the reverse strand, counting down.
TACTTTTTCTTTTAAATGCTCTGTAACAAAATGTTTTATATACGCACTTGCTGGTTTGTTATACACCACATTCGGTGTATCAATTTGTTCAATTTTTCCCTCATGCATTACCATCACACGATCTGATAGAGAAAAAGCCTCTTCTTGATCATGGGTAATATAAATCATAGTCGTATGGAATTCTTTTTGAATTTGTTTTAATTCTTTGCGCAAAACCAACCGATTATCTGCATCTAAGGCAGACATTGGCTCATCAAAGAGAAGAACCTCTGGTCTTAATACTAAGGCCCGAGCGATTGCAACCCTCTGTTGTTGCCCTCCTGATAATTCATGAGGGTATTTATGTATTGACTCTTCCATATGAACAATCTTCAGCATCTCTAAACTCTGTTTTTTCGCTTCTTCTTTATTCTTTATTTTTAATTGTAAGGCATACATCACATTTTGTAAAACATTCATATTTGGAAAAAGAGCATAATTTTGAAAAACCATTCCCATTTGTCTTTTTGATGTATCGAGATTTGTAATTTCTATCTCATCTTTAAAAATTTGACCAGAATCACAAGATTCAATTCCAATTAAAATTCTTAGTAAAGTCGTCTTCCCACAACCAGAAGAACCTAAAATAGATAAAAACTCTCCATCTTTTACCGTAAAACAAATATGATCAAGTACGACTTTATTCTTATACGTTTTTGTAAGATCTTTTATTTGCATATTAGCCATTAATTTCACTCCATATTTCATTCAAATGTTCTTTTGTTTTTATATCATCAATCCCTGTCATATCTGCATATTTTAAATCGGTTGGATAATTCTTTACCTTATTCGTTTGTTCTTTAAATAAAGAAGATGGCAAATAGTTTTCCTTATCCAATTTATTAAAATCATTTAACAAATATTCAAAAACTTCTTTTACGTGTTCTTTATTTTCTTTTCCAGAAATAATTCCAATAGACGTCCCATTATAAGGAACACCTGTTTCTAAGGAAACAATTTCAAAAGCATATCCCTCATTGATAGCCGATACTCCCTGTGATATCATTCCTAAGGCAATTGCAATTTCTCCTTGTTTCAATAAATTTGTAGGTCCAGACCCAGAAGAGGTAAATTCACGTAAATTTCCTTTCAATTCTTTAAAATAATCGATTGCTTTTTCCTCACCCATACTATTGACTACATTTAAAAAGAAGGCATAACCCGTTCCCGATGTCTTTGGATCAGGCATAGCAATTAAATTTTTATATTTTACATCTAATAAATCTTCATAAGTCTTTGGAGGATCCCATCCTTTCTTCTCAAAGTATTCCTTGTCGATGAATAGACTTAAAGCATAGTTTGTCCATGGATAATATGTATTCGAGACTATCACATCCTCTAAAAATTGACTCGTATCAAATGCACTTAAATCGGCAAAATGTTCTTTTAAATTTTCCATATGGGCCGTTTCTAAATCTACAATAATATCCGCTTCTATCTTTTTTCCTTCACTTTTAATCTTTGCAGCACTATTTCCTGTTGACATATACTGCACCTTTATGTTCAAATCTGGAAATTTTTTTCTAATTTCCTCTTTTAAAGCTTGATTTCGATCTTCCTCCATAGAGGTATATATTACGATTCCATTCTCTTGATTTGAGCAACCTGTTCCTATAAAAAGGTTTAATAATAGTACTATTATTAAACAAAAAGAGGGAACGATTTTTGTTTCAAAATTTTTACTTCTCTTCATACTTACTCCTATCTAAATACTCTTTTGTTCATTTAATACATAATATCACATATTATTGAACATTTCAATTTTTAAATCGCATTTTATACATTTTTACATCAATAAAAAAGATGACTATCATTCGTCATCTCATTTCTAATTCTATAAAAAAGCAACTTTACTCGTACCATAAAATAAATTTTATTGTGTTTCATGAATTTTAAATTCGATTTCCCTTTTCTTTCGTCTTTTCTTTTGCTTTTTCATTTGTCCCTATATAACGACAAACATCTTTATAGGAAATTTCGTGCTCCTCATTATCAAAAAGTTTCTGATTTGGATATACTTGTACATAAAATTCTACAATTGTCCTTAAATAGTCGTAATTTTCTTTATGTAGAACATCAACAGCCAATTCTAAAATAGAAACATTTTCAAAATAAGAAATCATACTTTCCATTTCTTCTTCTGTATACATAGAAGATTCATAATGGAAATCTTTTAAATATTTGATGCATTCATAATGAAATATAGCCATATCTTTTATATTATTAATGTAATTTTCATAATGAATGACTGACAAATTTTTTATAAATCCGCAGAGTTCTGTTAAAATATGTCCACCATCTAAATTAGGAAATACATCATAGGTTGTACATTTTTCTAATTCTAACTCAAAATGTTCAATATAGTCTACTGGCTCTATTTCCCGACTATACATGTCTATTTCTTCTATAAATACAGGGTTGATTTTAAGAAGCATATCTATGTCCTCTTGCTCTAACTTATAATATAAATTTACTTTGCCTAAAAAAGAGAGTTCTTGTACTTCTAAAGAAGCGTTCATCATTTCTTCTAAAAAAGAAGGATCTCTCGATACAGTGGCAACGAGATCATCGTATGTTTCAATAGAAGATAAAAGATCCAAAATAGGGTATTCTTCTTTTCGTAATCGTAACTCTTTTTGATGTTGATTTACGATAAGATATAAATCTGTATAATAAGTAACCATTTCTAAGTAAATAAGCGTTTCAAAAGAATTCTTTTGTTCTTTACTTAAGTAAGTAGAGTAAGCGGTAAGTGCATCCATATTTTCATAAAAAGAGAAAATTAAGTCCTCAAGTACCATTTTTCTCTCTTCAAAACTTTCCTCTACTTTACGCATGAGATTTTCTCTAAAAGTCATTGCAATTGTTTTCATTTCCATTCATCACTTCTTCTTTTTATTTTTTCTTTAATGGTTTCTTTCTCACAAATAAAGTCTCGTTTCTTTTGCTCAAACGCCTCTTTTGTACAACAGATCTCACGTGCATAAAAATAAGTATCTATTAAATCTGTAAGATAGGCGATTTCCTTTACAGAATGCATGACAATCTCTTTATCGGAATCATTTTCAAACATCATCATTCGATGAATAGCATTTTGTCTTCCACTTGCAATATCTGGATATTCCCCACTTTCTAAAAATTCTTTTGACCATATATAATCAATTGTAGATAATTCTAAAATGTTCTGTACACAATTTTCTTCATCATATAAATATAGATTTTGAATAAAATATCCAATTTGTTCTTCTATCGTCTGCTCTAAATAAGCAAGTCCTCTTTTTTCATAAAATGTTGCCACTTTATCAAAATAGCTATAATAGTCCTGTAAAACAAGTGGACGATCATACATTTGTAAATCTTGTTTAAAATCAGGACAAATTTCTAATAAATGCTTTTTATCTTCTCTAGAAAGAGACTTTATTTGGGCACGTTTCTCTAAAGCATTGGCCTCATAAAAATTGCATGTTGCAGAGAAAGCAGTCAAAAAAAAGCTTGGATTCTCAACCATCGTTTGATGAACAGAAGCAAGATCACAGATTCCATCTACAAAAGGAAGTAACTCAAAATCTTTATCAACTAAATTTTGCGTACGCATCTGGTATCTTAATTGCTTATACAAATCCATAAAGAGTACCTGTTCAATTTCTATATAAAAAATTTGATATTGTAATGACAATTTTTCTAATGAAGAAGGTAAAATAAATAGATTTTGCCCACTTTTTTCTAAATTTCTAATATATTTTCGAATTTTTTGATTCTCATTTTCCATAACCGATTCCCCCTAAATATGTATCTTATTCGAATAAAAGTCTTCTAACTTTCTATTTTACTTCTACTTTAAAAGTATTATTTCATTGCTTCTTTTCTCGATAGGTTTAATCTTCCCTTTTTATCAAAGCCTAAAGATTTTACTAAAATTTCATCTCCTACTTTCACAACATCACTTGGCTTTTCTACCCTATCTTTAGCTAAGTGTGATACGTGAACAAGCCCTTCACATCCTGGCCATAATTCAACGAAACAACCAAAATCCTCTACTTTAACAACTTTTCCTTTATAGATGACTCCATCTTCGACTTCTTTTACAATATCTTCAATCATTTTTTTCGTTTTCTCGATGATTTCTTTATCGGTGTGATAAATAATAACACGTCCATCATCTTCTAAATCCACCTTAACCGAGTTTACATCTTGTACAGTCTGAGTCCCTGATGCTTCTAATATTATCTTGGTAATCATTTCTCCACCTTTACCAATAACATCTTTTATTTTTTCAGGATCAATCATGAACGTAACGGTCTTTGGCGCATATTTTGAAACTTCTTCTCTAGGCTTGGCAATAACTTCTTCCATGACATCTAGGATTTGCATTCTTGCCTTTTTTGCTTGTTCTAAGGCTTCTTTTAATATTTCTTTTGTAATTCCTTTGATTTTAATATCCATCTGTAAAGAACAAATTCCATCTCTTGTTCCCCCGACCTTAAAGTCCATGTCCCCAAGATGATCTTCCATTCCTTGAATATCAGTTAAAATGGTGTATTCCTTTTCATCAGCTGAAGTAATTAATCCCATGGCAATACCCGCTACTGGGGATTTTATTGGAACTCCTGCAGCCATTAAACTCATACAACCTGCACATATGGTTGCTTGACTCGAAGAACCATTTGATTCTAAGATTTCAGATACAACACGTACTGTGTAAGGAAATTCTTCTTCACTTGGCATAACTTGTTTTAAGCATCTCTCTCCTAAAGCACCATGTCCAATTTCTCTTCTTCCGGGCGAACCATATCTTCCTGTTTCTCCAACCGAAAATTGTGGGAAATTGTAGTGTAACATAAAATGTTTCTCTGCCTCTAGGCTAATCCCATCTAAAACTTGGTATTCATTTAAAGCTCCAAGCGTTGTAACGGCTAAAGCTTGTGTTTCTCCTCTTGTAAATAAAGCACTACCATGCGTTCTTGGAAGTAAATCCACTTCCGCTTTTAATGGACGAATCTCATCCATACGTCTTCCATCCGCTCTTGTTTTTTCATTGACAGTAATAGCTCTAAAAATCGCATATTCAATTGACTCTAAAACTAGTTTTACTTTTGTAAGTAAAATCGTTAAATCCTCTTTTTCTAAAGATGCATTCTCTTCTTCAAAGAGAGAAACCACTTCATTTTTTACTGCGTCAATCGCGCTATATTTTTCTAATTTTCCTTTAATCCTCATCGCTGTATCCAGTTTTTCAGAGGCCATAGTCTGTACTTTATCTCTTAGCTCCTGCTCAATTTCAAGATGTTCATACTCCATTTTTTCAAGTCCGACCTCAGATATAATTTCTTCTTGAAATGCACAAAGCTCTTTGACTGCCTCATGTCCAAATAATAATGCTTCTAGCATATCCTCCTCTGTTACTTCTCTAGAGCCTGCCTCTACCATATTAATAGCGTTTTTGGTTCCTGCAACCGTTAAGTCGATGTCAGACTCTTCTAATTCTTCTTGAGTTGGATTAATGATAAACTTGCCATTTACTCTTCCTACTTTTACTCCTGCAATTGGACCATCAAAAGGAATTTTTGAAATACAAGTACATAATGATGAACCAAACATAGCTGCAAGTTCTGGGGAATTGTCATTATCCACAGATAAAATGGTGTTCACGACTTGTACCTCATTTCGAAAATCCTCTGGAAACATAGGACGCATTGGGCGGTCAATCATACGGGCTGCTAGTGTTGCTGCATCGGTAGGACGCCCCTCTCTTTTAATGAAGCCTCCAGGAATTTTTCCAACCGAATATAGTTTTTCTTGATATAAAACCATAAGTGGAAAAAAGTCAGATAAAATATTAGCTGTTTTGCTTACCACAACCGTAGATAAAACAACGGTATCTCCATAGCGAACGAGAACAGCACCATGGGCTTGTTTTGCAAGTTCACCTGTTTCAACAATTAATTTTCTACCTCTAAAATCACATTCAAATACCTTTTTCATATATAAACTAGTTCCTTCCTATCTCATCATATAAAACAAAGACACTCAAAAGAAGAGTGCCTACTAAATTTTATTACTTTCTTAAACCTAAGCTTTTAATTAACTCTCTATAACGAGTAACATCTGTTTTAAGTAAGTATTTCAGTAAACTACGTCTTTGTCCTACTTTCTTTAGAAGTCCCCTTTTAGAGTGATAATCATGTGTATGTTCTTTAAAATGTTCTGTTAAATCATTAATTTCGGCTGTAAGAATAGCAATTTGAACCTCTGGAGAACCAGTGTCCCCTTCCTTACGAGCATATTTTTTAATAATTTCTTCTTTTTTTTCTTTTGTTAAAGCCATTTGCTTTCCTCCTTTTTTCTATTCGCTTATACCGAGAAAGGGTCGGAGACTCCAAATCCCAGAAATAAGTACATTTATAATATACACTATATTGCTTCGATAATCAAGACTTTTCATTCGAAAAAATTTGGTCCAATTTTCTTTTTATTTGTTCTTTACTAAAAGGTTTGGCTATATAATCCGTAAAACCAATACGCACATATTTTTCCTCTGCTCTAGCAACAGCATCAGCGGTAAGGGCAATCACTGGTGTTTTAAAGCCATCTATTTTCTGTAATTCCATCATGGCTTTCTCTCCACTCATCACAGGCATCATAATATCCATGAATATTAAATCATATGTATTTCCACTCTTTATTTTATCTAAACATTCCTCTCCATTATAGCATTCCTCAATTTCAAAGGAAAAACCAGCGAGTGATCTTTTTGCAACCTTAATATTTAATTTGTTATCATCGACGATTAACACCCTTTTATTTTTATATTTTTCTTTATTTAAAGATAGAGCCATCTCGGCTTGATGGATTATCTGTGTATCGGTTAATTCTTTCTCCTTCTTATTTATCTTTTGAGGTATTTGTACCATAAATAAAGAACCTTTTCCAAACTGACTTTCTACATTGATTTTTCCACCCATCATCTCAACTAATTTTTTTGTAATGGCAAGTCCTAATCCTGTCCCTTCGGTGGTTGTATTTTTTTCAATATCCAATCGTTCAAATTTTGTAAATAGTTTTTCAATGTTCTCTTTTTTTATTCCTCTACCTGTATCTTTTACACTAATAAATAGCATACAAGTCTTTTCCTGATTAATAGAGCGAATATTTAATTCTACAGTTCCTTCTTCTGTATATTTAATCGCATTTGAAAGAAGATTACTGATAATCTCTTTTACATGTCCCTTATCTCCTATTAATTCATAAGGAATATCTTCTGCTATATTGATCTTATATTCAATTGGCTTATCCCCAATTCTTGTTCCTAGAACACGAGCGAGTGGAAGTATTTCTTCTTTTAGCTGATAAGGTACTTCTACAATTTCCATCTTATCGCTTTCAATTTTATGTATATCCATAATATTTCCAACAATTTCTAACAAAGTTCTAGAAGCAGAAACAACATCTTCTAAGTCCTCTTTCATATCCTTTGGGCAATTTTCTCTATCAGCCATATCTTCTGACAAGCCGACGATGGCATTTAAAGGAGTTCTAATTTCATGTGACATACTTGACAAAAAATCACTTTTTGCTCGATTCGCACGTTCCGCAGACTCTTTGGCTAAATTCAGTTCGGCTATCACTTTTAAATCCGGATTTTCTATCGTAAAATACATAATATAGCACAATAAACTTAAAATTAAATCATAAATATTAAACTGTGGATAAAACAGGACAACAATCCCCAAAAACAATAACAATGGAATAATAAAATAAATTGCATTGTATCTTCTATCGTATTTTCGAACATGAAATAAAGCAATGATAAAAGATATAAGTAAGTTAATAAAAGATAGTGTGAATGTCAATGTAACAGAAGAACCCCGACCACTAGTAATTCCCCCTATTTGATAGACTTCAAAATCCAATAAAAAAATTAGTACAGTAATTCCTATATAAAAAATTATATTAATAAAATTATTTCTAGTAAAATGTCTCCTATATTCCTCAAAACTAATATATAAAATATAGGATAAAATATTAAGTGTAATAATCACAATAAATGCAGAACCCAGCTTATTAATATTAGAAAATAAACTCCCAAACCAACTACTAATACCATTCTTAGCATAAATGCTTGCCATATAATGTGAGATAAGGTTTGTCATATTCACAAGAAGTGTAAAAATTAGTATATTCTTATAGTAATAGTTTTCTTTTATATTTACTTTCTTTTTTACAAAAAAAACAATTGAAATCAATAGACTAAAAATTAAGCACACAAATGGTATTTCAAATTCTAACACTGTAATCACCTATTACAATAGTAATATAATCAATGCCTTTTTGCAATAAATTATGTGGAATTCCATATAATTTATTTTATACCACCAATTTTAAAAACAAAAAGTAAAAGGATCATCTTTTACTCTAAAATGTAACAGAACAGATAAATGAATTATTTTTTAGGATGAACACATGAATTGTATGCCATCTAAAAGAATAATCTTTACAAATCACATAATAAGAAAAAATCGAGAATATAGGAAGAAGAGACAAGTCCCATTTTATCGAATACACATATTTTTAAAAATGATTATTCCCTTTATTTGAAACATTTTATAGAAGTCTAAGCTCTTTTCTTTATTAATTCCTTAGGATCATCATGCAACTCAGGATGCTCAAGCCAATAGTTACGCATATAAAGTTCAACATTCTTATTATCCAAATCTATTTTTTTCTGCATATAATCATTACTTTTTTGTATAACATCTTTATATTGTTCATTTATATAGGACATTGGATTTTTTAATTGAAGCTTATAAAGCGTTTGTACTACTTCTTCATAATCTTTATCTTCCTGCTGTTTTTTAACCAAATATTCTGCCTTGAATGCATCATGCTTCCATTTTAATTTTGTAAAGGCCTCTTCTATATATTTTGCCTTAAAATAATTATCGATATCCTCATAATCATTCCTTTGGATAGAATCAAAATGCCTTTCCATAATATGATAAGTAGCGGTTGCCATCTTGTCTCTTAAATAACTAGAAATTGATTTTACAAAATACTTTTCGTTTTGTTCTCCATAAGGATAATAATCTTGTATATGAATATCAAGTTTGTTCACATCAATAGGATTGCTAACATCAATATAAGAAACATTGTTTTCCTGATCTCTTACTAAAGTAATGAGAACAATTTTTTTATTTGTTCTTAATCCTAAGTTAACGGGCCCATCAAATAAATGATTAATAATCTTATTCGGATGATAATTATGTGAACCTTCTGGAAATATAAGCAAACTATTACTCGCAATAACCCTTGTCATTTTTTCTAGTAGCATCATTCTTTCATACTCATCTAAAATATCAAATGGAATCACACCATTCAGCCATAACAGATATATTTCTGGGTTATACTTTAACGTTTCTATAGAACCCAGTACCAAATAAGCATTTCGGTCAATGACATTAAGTACCGTTTCAATATCTTCTGGACAAGTATGATTGCAGATAAATATATATGGCATACCTTTATCCAAATTAGGGTATCTTTCTAGAACAATATTGTTTTTATTCTCCATTAATGGATAAGAGGATAGCGGTATTCTCTTTCCCTCAAGTTTTTTAAAATATTCTTCATCTGATAAATCATACTGTTGTGGTAACTTTATAATATTAGCATTTGTAAAATGGTTACATGCCCTCTTAAATGGAACATCTAATGTTCTTCTTAAATATAAGCCTATATCTGTAGTAAAGTGATTTACATCTCTTTCATTTAAATTATTTATAAATAAAGTTCCCATATTTTCTCCTAAAATTTTTTCTTTTTCTCATTACTGACATAGTTTAACACAAGAAAATAAAGTTGTCAAAGATTATCAATGAAAAAAAAGAACTAATTCGTTCCTTTTAAATGCTTTATTTTTATAAGAAGAGCCCCAATAATTGCTAGAAACAAGGAGAAAAAGGCAGCGACTGCGATAAATAAAACTTTTGCATATTTATCAAAAGAGGAAGCCTCTTTTTCTTCAATATATCTTTGAATCGTTCCTTCTTTTTTATCATATGAATACCAAGCATATTCCCCAGTTTCTGTATTCATTCCATAGATAAGATAAAATTCTTTTCCTTCCCTTTTATAAGCTTCTACTTTTTTTTCTCCTATTTCAATGGTTTCTTTTTTATAATCTTTAGGTATTTGTAGTTGTTGTGTATAATTTATAAAAATAGAAACTTTTTGAAAAGTATATTCTTCATATAATGTATATGTATTTTTCACTTCATCATATATATAATTTTGTATATTTCCATCGGCATCTTTTAAACCTATAATTGTAAACCCTGTTTTTTCACCATGATAGGCTGGGATTTCTTCCTCATTCATTTTCACTGTAGTTTCTGTATAAAGTTCCCCTAATTTTTTTAAATCTTCTCTTTTTCGAACGACAGAGAGTGTATCATTTCCAATTGTTACATGAATTGGTTCTTTTTCCTTAACACGTGCTTTAATTGTATACGTTCTTTTTGAACCATTTTCTGCGGTTACAACAACATTAAATGAATTCATTCCTTCGGATACCGACTTTTCTCCATCCCCAGAAATAGACGATTTGCTATCACTTTTTGTTGCTCCTATTTTTATTTTTGTAACATCTGCTTCTAACTCTACATTATATTCGGTCGTATCTTTATTGAAAGTAGGATCTAAACTAACGCCTTCTACCCATAAATTATCTAATGTATTCACGCTTGATTTTGGCGTTTCTTTTGGACGTTCTACGACTTGCACTGTAGCGCTATCCGAAACACCTGTTTGGTTTCCATTTGCATCAATTGTTTTTCCAGTTAGCTTTAAAGTAATCGTTCCTGTTCCTGTGGTCGTACAAGTCACACTATAATTTTTTGAACCATTATTTCCATCAGATGTATAATTAATATCGTCAAAACTACATCCTTTGACTGGACCTGAGGAAGATAAATGGACTTCCCACATAGATGCATCTCTTACACTGATACTTGTTTTAAATGTATTCCCGGCATACACTTTTGATGTAGCTGTCACATTTGCCCTAGCCTCTACTTTTCCTATTCCCATAAAAAAGGATAAAGCGATTAACCCATATAGTATTCTTTTCATAAATTGATCCTCCTACTGTGTAATTTCTCCTCTTCCAAGTAAATACTGCCGAACATGGAATAAATCCATCAATTCTGGTTCATCACTTGAAAATCCATTGTAAGTTACATGTGATGCAATTTTAGCTTCTTTAGAAACTTTTCCATTTGCAAGCATTTCAGAACGAATTAAGAATAAGTCATATAATTCGATTTTTCCGTTTCCGTCTAAATCCCCTCTCAAAATATATGTATATGTTTTGGTGTCTTCTCCGCTTTTAATTGTAATTTTATCATTTGTAGCAAGCAAGTCTTCTCCTGTTTTTGAAGCGACATTGACCTCAGCAGAAGCATTTTTAGACTTTATTGCTTCTATTAGTGTATTTACTTTTGTTCCAAGAGGTAAACCTCCTAAATAAGTTCCATCACTACGATATCCCAAGTTATTGATTATATTTGCAACAGAAGGTGCAACATTCTCACCTCGTTGAATCAAAATCGTATATTTTTTAACACTTCCATTTTCGGCAGTCACAACAATTTCTACTTTCGTTGTATCACCGGATAGAGAAACGAGGCCTGTACCTGTTACGGTTTGCTTATTATAAACTTTCTCAACAGCAATATTTACACTTTCTGTTCCTTGGGCTACATTATATGTATAAGATGTTTTTGCTCCATCAAATCCAGAGATGGTTGTTCCATCGATTGTTAAATTTCTTAAATAATTGTTTGGATTTCCGGGATTAGGTAAATGTGTTTCTTCTGGCATTCCCTGATAAACAGGTATATGAAAAATAAATCTTGTATTTTTATAGTTCGATGCCTTTGTATGTGCACTATACGTTGTTGATGCTTCACTTACTGGTGCCATAATATTCTGCATATACTGATGCCCCCCATATTTAGGTCCATAGGGGTCCCATTTTTGTAAATAATTGGTCATTTGTCCACGATAATCTCCCCTAGAATCATTAACTCCTACATATTCTTTATAAATAAATGAAGTTCCTTTTACAATTGCAATTTCTGGAGTAGTCCACCCTTCGCTCTTTGCTTTTATCAGTCCATTTTTAATGACCTCACTATCTGTATCCCCAGAGGCACTAATGTTAAAATAGTTATAATACCCTTTATAATCTCCATAGTTTCCAGAAATTAAAGAGCTTGTTCCTTTTGTTCCTTGCTCTTGACGCAATCTAGAAGCTAAGAAGTAAGGACTAATATTTGTTTCTTTGGCGGCTTTGACAATAATATCAGCATACGTTGTTTCTAACCTTTTTTTCTTTCCCTCTGTATCATAATATTCAATATATCCATTTTTATTTTCCATGAATGTATTGGCTAATATTTTCTCAACCCCTTCTTTCGTTTGATAATCATGATAATATAAAGATTCAAACATAAAAATAGAACTTTCTGTTATAAAATTTCTTGGATCAAGATAATAAGCAACGGCCTCATCATTTGCCGCATGCCAACCGTTTCCCCCTAAATTTGTAAATGTATTCGTATAATAATTATACGCCCATGATTCTGTCATTTTATAGCCATCATATTTATTCACTAAACTTCTATTTTTACGACTGGAAGTATTTTTTTGTGCAGCAAGCATTTCATTCCATTTCACCTGCACCTCTTTCTTTTTATCCCAATCATAGAAAGTATCTTGTGCCACGAAAATAGCGTTTGGATAAATTTCATGAAGTTGTTTTATTTTGTCTTGATATGATTTTGGAAAACGGGCAAGTTCTTCCTCATACGTTTTTATATTTGCTTCTGTATATCCAGCCTGTACGGTGGTAAGACTTAATAAAAAGGAACATATAAGGAAAAAACACACTTTTACTTTCATTTTAACCACCCTACCCTTACCAAAATTATATCAAATATTTCGACAAAATAAAATGGTAATTTTTGTACTTTACACTGTATCTGTTCTTATGGGACATTATTCTTATTAGTATTATTTAATGAAAGAAAAGCTTCATATATACCATAACAAAAACTGCCAGCGTTTGCTGACAGTTTCGCACTTCCATAAAGGAATTACATCATATCTTCTAGTTTGTTATTTGCTTTTCGCATTGCTTTATCCGCTACTTCTTCCATTTTTTTCATCACGGGTTTGTTATACTTCTGGTACGCAAGTACAGCACCAGCACCCATAGCCATTAACGCTACATTCTTCATTTTCATATAATCACCATCTTCCTAGAAAATATGTGCATAAATCGTATGTATTCTTACATACACTCATAGTTTAACCCATATTTACAGGACTATACCTATTTTCTAATTTTTCTTTTAAAGAGGTTTTCCTTAATCGTTCCACTTCATTAGAAACGGCATATAAAAAAGCTTCTTTTTCTCCTACTACAATTAGTTTCTGCTTTGCCCTTGTAATTCCTGTATAAATGAGTTTTCGATAAAGCATTCGATAATAACTCATACAAATTGGCATCAAAACAAGTTCAAATTCACTTCCTTGGCTTTTATGAATCGATATGATAAAGCCATGTTTAATATTGTCCATATCTTTTGGTAAATAACGTACTTTGTTTCCATCAAAATCAATATAGATTTCATATAATTTTGGATTATTCGGATTTGTAATAATTCGTTCGATATATCCTGTATCTCCATTAAAAACATTCTCATCAGGCATATTTACCAATTGTAAAATTTTATCTTTTTCTCGGTAAATAACATCTCCTATTTGAATTTCCTTTTTTCCTAAATCCGTTGGATTAAAAATGGCTTGTAGTTCCTGATTTAAGTGATCAATTCCATTTACTCCAGCATACATAGGTGCTAATAAGGTGACACGTTTTTCATCATATCCCTTTTCTTTTAATTGCATACATAATTTTTTAATATTTTGACAAATACTTTCTTTAGAACACTGCAAAAATAAATAATCATCTTTCTTATCTGTAAAAGAAGGACTCAATTCATTCCTTTTAATTTCTTCTGCTAAAACAGGAATATAAGATTCATCACTTTGCCTATATAATAAATCTAGAGAAATTGTATCAATGGTATCACTTTCTATTAAATCTTTTAAAACATTTCCTGATCCAACACTAGGAAGTTGATGAAAATCCCCTACGAATATCAATTTGATATTTCGTGTAAGACCCCTTAATAAAGAGGCCATTAATTCGGTATCTAGCATGCTCACTTCATCGACAATAACTAAATGAACGTAAGATTTATTCTCTTCATTTATCATAAACTCATTTGCTTCTTTATCCCATTTTAGAAATCGATGAATCGTAGATGCAGGCAAAAGAGTCGCTTCACTCATTCGTTTACTTGCTCGACCTGTTGGCGCTAAAAGAGCTACTGCACTTACTAAACTATCTCCTTCTTTTTTATATAGTTTTGCATAAAGATGGACAATGGCTTTAATAATTGTTGTCTTTCCTGTTCCAGGTCCACCTGTAATAATGGTGATATGATTTTTTAGAGCGCTAGTAATTGCTTTTTTTTGTTTCTCATTATAAGAAATCTTGAACTCCTTTTCTAAATGTTCTATTTCTTTTTTGATTTTTTGGTTCGCTTCCTCACCTTGATTTACTAAATCGTAGAGCTTATCAGCAATATATTCCTCATCCTCATACATTTGTTTTGTATAATAACGATTCTCTTCAAGTACAATTTTATCTTCTAAAATTAATTCATCCATTCGATTCAAAAAACTTTCGATTTCTAAATCCATTTTTATATATTTTTCAACACTTCTCTTAATTTCATCTAAGAATAAATACGTATCTCCATTACAAAAAAGCAACTCTTTCATTTGATATAAAATACAGGCCTTTATTCTTTCCTTATCATCTTCTTCGATATTCATCCTATCTCTTACCTTATCTAATTTAGGAAACGTTATTTCATCAACATCAGAAATCACTTGGTAAAAGTTGTGTTGCATCACTTCTATCGTTTTTGCTTTATAATGATTGTAAATACTCATAGCATCTCGCATGCCTAATCCTAAATCCGTCAGATAAACAATAATTTGGTGAGACATAGAATATTCCTCTAATATACGAATAATCTGTTGTTTCTTCTTTTCTGTAAGTTTTGGAACTAAATTTAGACAATTTGGATTTTCTAAAATTTGATCTAGACACGTTTTTCCAAGCGTATTCACAATTCGTTCTGCTAATTTCTCACCCACCCCAGGAAATAAGTCGCTCGATAAAAATAAAATAAGACCATCTTTCGTATCTGGCATGACCAGCTCAGATTCAGTCACTTGATATTGTGTCCCATACTTTGGATGTTCTACAAGCTCTCCATAAAATAAATAGGTTTCGTTTTCTTTTAATTCAGGAAAATAGCCAGTAAAAGTTAAAACTTTATCCTTAAAATCTTCTACCTCAGAAATATTTGTTTCTGAAACTTTCATGATACCTATAATATACCCTTTATCTGATGAAAATATACTTTTTATATATTTTCCTTTTATATAATCTTTCATATACATCACTATTTTAGTGTATCTTACTTTATAGAACTTGTCAACGAAAGAAGCGAACATTTTTTCACAAAAAATCAAAAGGGGCCTAGAAAAAAAGAAACTTTTCTTTAAAATTTATTTATTGTCGAAAAGAGTTCACTTTGACTTTTATGCCAATCAATATGCCTTGAAAAAATAAATCGCCATCAAATCCTACAACTCATATAATGTTTCAATTCCTCCTTATATGCCCCTACACTATATGCTCATACACTCTTTTCTCATTTAAATACTTACTTTACCACATAAAATTACGTGTATCTTTTAAACTTTAGTTTGTTAAAAAATCTCATTTCTTTATATAACCTTATAATCAGTTTCTGTTCGTTAGTCCCTATTTTTTTCTATGTTTGCTTTAGCCTCAACATCACTGTTGATGTGTAGTACTTCTCTAACACTTCATCGATATGTACGCATGTAGTGGACTTTCACCACCTAGGTAAATCCATGCATAGCACACAAAAAAAGTGACTTCTCATCACTTTCCTTTATCAAAAAGTAAATCAAAATTTTTTAACAAACCTAACTCTTACAGTTTATGTTTCTTACACACTTTGTTTTTCTATATTCAATTGGCATTTTATTTATAAATGATATAGCCAGATAGTTTATATGATGTTCCTTTAAGTTCTATTGGACTATAATGTGTCCCATTAGACCAACAATCATAATCAAATTTCATTTTCACCTTACCATTTCCTATAGATCCGGCTATACCCGCAAAACAGTTATTTCCTATACCAAACCCACTTGCATTACGATCAGAAAATTTAGTGCCAGATGATACCGAAATTCCAGGCTTACTAATTTCACCAGCAGTACGCAAACCTCTTGAATCCGTTGTTTTATCTGCACCTCCTGTTGCACTTTTAGCTATCGAATACCTGATACAATTTTCATTATTCGGACAAGTCATAACAATATTATATCCCAATATTTCATTATATTCAAAATCAAGCGAAGCTGTTAATTCAGTATAAAAATAATTTGCAGAAGCACAACCATTCGAAGAGGTACAAC
>CAJTSN010000012.1:3812-29570 GCA_910578745.1 uncultured Bacilli bacterium | reverse complement strand
GTTCCACATTCTTCACATTCACATATATACCGTTTTTCATATTCAATATCGTACTCATCATATACTTCTCCGCAGTTGGGACATTTTGCATGAATATCTGTTCTTGAATATGTATCTATACTGTCGTCGTCCAGTTCTATGTATTGAACAAAACCATCACATTCTTTTTTAGGTTTTATCTTGCCTTTTATTTCGCATTCAAGTATGCCTGTTGCTGGATTAAAACAACATGCATGTACACACTCTCCTATTTTACATTTGCACATTTCAATTCCTCCTCTTCAATAATTAAATTTGCTTTTATAAGTTTGTATAAAATAACTAATTCTTCATCAGCAAATCCTGTAATCCATACTTTCCCATCATGCTTTCCAATTTTGATTTTAGTTAAGTTATCTTGAGTTGAATAATATTTACACATACCATTGATTTTTTCTACATCAACAAAACCGTACTTCTCCAACTCTTTCATATCCTTTTTTGGATTAAATATTAGTTTACTCATGAGACACCTCATCTACAGCTATATAACTAACGTTTAAAAACAATTCATCAACATCAGCATCAACATTTAAGTAATCTATAAATTCTATACTTTCGATGTTTTCCTCTGCTTTATCTAACTCGTTATAATCCTTATCTAAAATTTTTATTTTAATACTTACATTTGCGTCATCTGGATATACAGATATTTTATTTTTTAATTCTTTTATACTCATAACTCACTCTCCAATCTTATCTAAATCCCCAATTCTTCTAATGTGTATTCTTTATTTGATTCCATGTTTTTGTACATGGTATTGCATTTGAAGCTTGGAAAAAGAGCCCTTTGTGGATAAGAATCGTCTCTATATCCAATTTCTATATATTCATTTTTTAAAAGTGTTGTTGTTCCTTTTTTTATAAACACAACCCTATCTCTAAAAGGTTTAATAACTCCTCTTAAATATTCTTTTTCTTTTTCGTCTAGGATGTCTTCTTTAATCTTAATTTCTTCAAGTAAATTCATATCACTATAAACTACCTTTTTATTAGTATCACAAAACCTTATAGATCCTAAATTACAACCTAAAGATTTGTCATAATATATTCTTCTATTTTTATAATACATTTTCATTTGTTTTATCTCATCATATCTTCCATTTGTTATTTCATTAAATAAATCTATAACCTTTATTGTTTTCATTTAGTTCCACTTCCTTTCAATTCTTCAATTTTCTCTAAAAGAATATTTTTGTTAAAATGTAATAAATCAACTTCTCTTATCCACTCTTCTAGCTTGTCCCAGTTTTCTTTTAGTTGGGTGTTTTCTTTTTCTAGCATTTGTATATAGTCTTTTCTGTTTAGAAATGCTTCTTTATAAAATGAATCGCATTTTTTCTTGGTCTCGCTATTGCATAACTCTTTATTCATACTTACCACTTTTTAACCCTTCTAAAATATACTGACAAAGATTTTTTCTTGATTGCATAATTGATATTCTAATACTTCCTGTTCCTTCTAATCTCTCTATTGTTTTATCACATTGTTTTATTTCATATTCTAAATACTTAATAAGACTATCTCTTTCTGTCATATATGTATAAATAATATCTACTAGTTTCTCTTTAGATAAATTTAATAATTCTGCTTTATTCATCTATATCACCTTCTTTTTAAATCACTTACCCTATTAGCGATTTTTGCTATTGTAATTCCGCACTTTGTAGCTTCCTTATTTTCAAAGAATAAATGTTTATTTTTCATTATCAACTTGTTTCTAACCTCAATAAGTACAAGATTATCTAAATCAAAATTATTTTTATTTGAATCAGCAAATATCACACTATAGTCTTCAGGAATTTTTCCCTTGTATTTTTTGTAAAGATATCTATGTTTTAATTCCCATTTATTTGGATTACCAGTTTTTATAAAAGTATATCCTTCTGAACTTACAAATTCGCTTCCTATGGCTTTGTAGTTTTGTGGTTTTTGATTTCTTTTGAATTTTGTATCTACCCCACTTTTTAACTTATATTTTTTCTTGAAGTTAATAATAGTGCTGCAATTTTCTTTTTTATCAAATATCTTATTAAAAAGTTCAGTTAATTCTTTTGAAGTTTTTCCAACTACATTACTTCGCAAAAATTCCTTTTCTTCTTCAGTGAAATTTCTCATTTTTCTGTTTCTAACATTTTGGGCAATGCAGTTGTTTTTCCATCATTCATAAGAATTTGTGATTTTAATACTACATTTGCATTATTGATAATTGCCTGCGCAACATCTGTAATAGCCTTACTTCGTTTTATTTCTTTATTTAATTTTTCATCATCTGATAATTCTTCTTCATCATTTAATCTTTCCAATTCTTCAAAAAGATAATTGTTTAGACTTCCTAAATCATTTTTCATCTTATTTCTCCTATTTTTTTATTCTACAATTCCTATTTCTTTCAAAGTTTCCTTTTTCTGTTCCTTTGTTAAATTCCAGTTTTTATATATACTTTCTTTTAATTCTAATATCACATTCATATTGCCCTCTATTTTTGCTTTAAAATACTGCTTTTTAAAATTCGGTATGAATGTTTTAAAATGCTCGTAATAATTCATATTTGTTCCTTTCAATATCCTAGTTTCCATTCCAACGATTCCTCATTTGTTCTTCGCATTGACGATATACTACTCTACAAAATTCATGTATAGTCATTAAAATTCTATATTTGTGATAAACCCAATTATATAAATCTGTTTTTGATACATTTATTTCTTTCCCTATTTTTGAAGCATTTAAAGATATTTCAGACCATCTGTCAGCTTGAACAATACATTGTTTTGCTAATTCATAAGCTGTCACTCCATCTTCCGAAGATAACCCCTCATAGTTATCTAAAATAAATTGGTACTGTTTTAAATCCTCTTTGAAAAATGAATTTATATTATTCAAAATGTATCACCTCTTTTTCTTCTTTTAACATTGTTATCACTGCTCCCACATATTTTGGATTTAATGCAAGAACATTTTCAAAATTTAATTCCTTTCGAACACGTTTCTCAAATTCCTTATATTCATCAAAACTATGCGAAATATGGCATAAGACTATTTTTTTAGTATTATGATTCATAGTTCTTTTTAAGAATTCTATTGTTTTTTGAATAGATAAATGTCCTACATCACTAAATAATCTTCTTTTTTTAATTTGTTCTGTCACTGTTAGTTCTTCTTTATTGAACCATTCTTCATCAAAATTGCATTCGATAAGAAAATAATCAATATCTTTAAATTCTAAATTATCCATATAACCTGTATCTGTTATATATAAAAGATTTGCTCCTGTAATACTGTCGTGGATTAGATAGTTGACAGGATGTATAGCATCATGTTTTACATCAAAAGCAACAATGCTAAAGCTTCCTATTTTAAAGGTTTTAAAAGGCTGTATAGCTCTTTTTAAGAAAATAGGTACTTCTATCTTATTGAGTGTTTCTTCTGTACTATAATAAGTTGTCCTTTTATTTTCTGTTAGCGTTTTACAGCCTCCTATATGGTCTCCGTGCTCATGTGTAATTAATACACCATCTATTTTTATAGAATTTAGCTCATTACTCAACCGATTAAATTTAACACCACAGTCTAGAAGAATAGAGGTTTCTCCGTTCTCAAGAATGTGTATATTTCCCTTACTACTCGAACTCAATGATTTTAGAATCATTTTTCTCTACCTTAACTTCTTCTATTACAGGCTCCTCTTCTGTTGTTTCTATAACTACTGTTTTTTTCTCCTCAAAATCAAGATCATAATTTGAATTGTCAATTTCCTCTGTGCTCATATAAGCGTTTTGATATTCAACAGGAACTTCAATTTGTACATCTTTTAAAGCCCTCTTTAGAACTGCTTTTTTATACATTTCGGATTCCCATTTGCTCCATGCTGGAGATAACTTCCCTCCCATTTTCTGTTTGGAAGCTTCCTTTACTTGATTCAATTCTTCCAAAGACATCTCGACAATACGATTTCTTGTTTCGTCTTCATACCTTAAAAAACAAACAGCACCGATAATCTTTTTTGTACTAAATGGCTTAGGTTTATACCTTAAAGAATCTCCTCCTAAAATATCTATTTCTGGTTCGTACAAATCCTCTTCTCTTACTACAAATGCGGTAGCATCTATTAATTTATCAGCGCTAAATTTTTTTACCTTTTTTTGTTTTCCTAAGTAGGACTCTTCAAAGTTCAGTACATATTTATCGCCACTTTTATATGGCAATATATATAATTCTTTATTTGCAGGGTTTAAATTTAATTGTGCATAGTATAATAGTGTGCTTGGAAGACCATCTTTGTTAACTTGTTCCCAAGTAATTCCTTTATCTTTAAGTGTCTTTTCACAGGCTAATCCTAAATTGAACAATGCATTTTTAACTTCTGGTTTAAGTTCTAATCCCATGCCATTCATAACAATTTCTGCTTCTTTAGAAAGGGTATCTATATATCTATCTCCTGCTGTTTTTAATCCTTTCTTTTCCACTTTAATTACTTCATTTTTTTCCATAAACTATTTTTCCTCCTCTTCAATAATCTCTAATGTATATGTTGAATTTTTCGTTTCAATAAAAATTTCACTTCCACTTTTAATTATTCCTTCGATTTCACTTGTTAAGAAAAAATTTTCTTCGTCCTGTTCCATTAAAAATTTATTTTTTGAAATGGCACATTCTCCTATTCTATCTATATATTTTTGAACTTTACGATTTGTTGTTTCTATTAATTTAGCTTTAAATGTACCTTTCATTGATTTACTACCTCCAATTTTTTATTCGCTTGATATTTAGCTCTACAGCCAATCAGTTGTGTTTCTACTTCTGGAAGTCTTGTAAGTTCCCCTAGTCCATCAATTAAAATTGGCAATCTCTTATCTTTCATTCTTTGAATATTATCAACTAAATCTAAAGCGACTAAAATTTTATGCCCTGTGTTTAAAGCACTATATTCGATTCCATTAATACAAATTTTGAATGTCTCGACTAACTTCCCATCTTTTGTTTCCTCTTGTGTGATAAAATCAGCTATTTTAAAATTGTGTTTGATTCTTTCTCGTAACATTTCAGCACGAGCATTATTAAATAATATCAGTTGTTGTTCTTTGTCATTTAATAACTCTTTTTCTGTTAATAAGTCTTGATGCTTATTCTCTAACTCTTTCAATTGATCTTTGAAGATTTTAATTGTATTTGATACTGCAAGCTTCTTTGTAATTTCTTCAAGTTCATTTTGAAGTGTCATAGTATCATCTATTTCAATTGCCTTATGCCCTGCTATTTTCTCCTCAAAAGTCTTGATGCTTTTTTCTAGCTCTTCACTTTGCTTTTTTAAGTCCTCAACTTTCTTATTGTTATTTTCAATATTTTGTTTCATTTGTACTTGTATTGGTGACTCTTGTGTAACATCAACTTCTTGCGTTTTTACCGTTTCAATCTCTTCGTTCAATGATTCTATTCTTTCATTGTAAGAAGTAATTACTACATCAATTTCATTCATTCTAGTAAGCTTTTCCTTTGCTTGTTTTGCATAACCGTTTACTAATTGATTAGATTCTTCTTTTAATCTAGTCAATACTTCCTGAATTTTATTTTCTGGTAACACTTGTCCACATGCTGTGCAAGTACTATTTTCTACTTTGATTTCTTTATTGACCTCAGTTTCATACTTATTTCTTAACTCTTCACGTTCAGCAATAAGCGTACTTTTTTCTAGGTTTAATCGTTCAATATCCCCTTTTATATTTTCGATATTATTGCTTATTTGTTTTATTTTATTTTCTTTCAAAATAGCAACATCGATATTTGAATTATCATACGTGCTTTGATATTCATTATTTAATTCTTTTAATCTTTCTTGCTCTGTTTCATTAGCCTTTAATTCTCGCTTTGTATTTTCTAAAGTTCGAACTTCTTCATCTTGCATAGCTTTTTCAGATTTCAATTGATTAAATTTATTAATTTCTTCTTTTAATGCTTCTTTTCGTTGTTCTAATTCTTTTACTTCATTTTCTTCTACAACTAATGTTTTTATATCATTCGTTTTTTGGTCTATATTTCCAGCTAACTTTTTAATTTCATTACTTAAACTAGTCTTAGTCTCTTTGATATCTTCTGCTGTTTTTTCAACTCCTACAGACTCAATTTTATCTTTAATTAAATCAAAATTTCCTTTTTCGTAAACTTCTTCATTTTTAATTTCTCCAACAAGTCCCATAATAAGACTTCTTAAATCTTTCCAATGCAAGCTTGGAATGTAATCAATATTGGATAATGACTTGAATTCTTCGTCTGTAAGTAAAAATTTTTCTCTTAAATGGTCTCTAAATTCATTTACACCAAATTTAACCCCGTCCACTTTAATTGTTGTTGCGGTATCCCATATTCTTTCAATTAGAGTGTCATTTAGAGTAAGTGAAACGCTAGTTACTAAATCTTGTTTTTCTTCCCCATCTATAATCGGCTTTATTTTAAATTGCTTTTCGTCAGCAAAGTTTTTACCAAATAAACACCAAGTAATAGCGTCCAAAACGGTTGTTTTTCCGATTCCATTTTCCCCCTCTAAAATATTTTTGTTTTCACTAAAGTTTAAATAAAGTTCTGTAATCCCTTTAAAATTTTTTAATTTTATTTCTTTAAAAACTATTTTCATTGTTTTATTTCTCCTTTTTTGTTTTTTAAATTAATCACTGCATCTAATTGACTTTCCGTCAAAGTAATTTTGCTAAAGCAATGCATATAAATTATTTTTTTAGGTTTCTCTTGCTTTAACAGTTTATTAAAATCTTTTTTTAACATCTAATTCTCCCTTTTTATTACTGCATTTATTTTTTTACGCATTTCTTCTTGTTCTTCAACAGAAGCTTGTTTGATCTCTATATTTTTGTCTACCCAGTTTGGAACTTCCATAGTAGATTTACTTTTTCTTCTTTGAAATTGTTCAGTATCACGTTTTGCCTGTTCTAACGTCGTAATATTCTTTCTTCTGTAAGCCTCTAAAACTGTGTTTATGTAATTTATCCCACTAGCTCCATTCAAAATAGCTTGCTTAATTACATATCTTGTAACTTCGTTATCTTCCCACAAAGAAATTTCCTTATACTCGATGGAATTTAAAGTTCTTCCAAAACCCTCCTCGACAAGAGTATATAGGTCTTTAAAGGTTTCTTCTTCTCCCCCTATAACCCCCTTATTATCTTCTAAATTATCTGTATTATTTATATAACTACAACAAATATTATTTGCTTGTTTTTTAGATTGAATTTCGGTTGTTTTTAGGTTGTTTTTAGGTTGTTTTTTCTTTGCGTTATCGTTGCCTATTGGAGCTCCGCCTTTAGCACCATTATTACTTTTAGTTTTGATTTTATCTAAAACTCTTTGAAGGTTTACCCAAATAGCATATATTGAGCTATCCTTTTCAAAATATGGTTCTATATCATCAAACATATATTGGAAAATAGCTAATGATATTTTTTCCTGTTCGGACTTTTTAAGCGTTTTTATCAATAAGTAATTGTTATTGTAAATTGTGAATCTTTCCATATTTCATATCTTCTCATTCCTTCAATTTGCATTTTTTACTATCAGATGTTATAATCTAGTAGTAAAATTTTTTGTTTTTTACATTTTGATTTATGAGTTCTTGACCAATTCATAAATCTTTTTTTGTTTTAAACCATACTGTCTTACTTCATAGTAGGAACAAGCATAGCCTCTTTCTTTATCGCACTGTTGTGCTATGTCATTAAATGATTTCATTTCTTGGTTAAATATCATTGCTAGAACTATCAATACAAAGATGGTTGCTAATGCACTCAATGTATATTTAACCCATTTTTTAAGTCTTCTCTTTTTCATTTCTTCACCTTTTAAATAAATTCGTATGTTCTATCATTCTTTAATTTTTTCAATTCTTCTTCTGTATAAAATAAATCTAATTTATTTTTATCTCGAAAAATTATATTGATAGTGTCATAAAATATTTTTAAATTTTTCTTATATTCCTCTTTGTCTTTAGGAATGCAATCATCGTGAATATTTACTGTAATATCATTGATCTTTTTTGTTTTTACTACACTCATAGTTTAGCCTCCTTTACAATTTAGTCGTTTTTTTTCATATTCAATATTTATTTCTTTTTATCATTTTCATCACTACCATATTTAACTATTAGCCATAATACACAAACTATAGTGATACATATGATAAGTGTCATTTGTACTCCTGCACTCATTCTTCTTTCCTTCCTTTCTAGCCTCTTATCTAGGCACTAATCGAACACCAATTTGAACTTATGAAAAGAATATTATCTACCAAAAATATTTTTTATTTCAAAGTTAAAAGGAAGTGAAAAAATGATTTATAAAAATTTTATATTTGGTGTCCGATTAGTACCTAGATATTTAGTTTTAAATTTGAGATTGTTGTTTTGAAATTGATTATTTTGAATTTAATACTCCTTTTTGATATAATCGTTTTGGAAAGGAGTAGATTTTATGAATGTATCTGATTGGATTCAAATTATAATTGGAATAATTACTGCTTGTGGAGTCCTATCATCAATCATTATTTCCATGAAAACGTTAAAACAAAATAATGAAATGATTGAAGAATCTTCTAAAGCTCATATAATTTTTTATATTGATTATCATCCTCAAACTTTCCGATACTATCTAGTTATCAAAAATTTTGGTAATAGTGTTGGAGAGTTGTTGAATATTGAAGTTACACCTAAACTAGACTGGCAAAAATGTAATTTTAAACAAGATATTAAACCACTAACTGAATCAACTAATATTCTTCTAGCACCTAATCAAAAAGTTAGTTCGTGGTTTGATTTTTCTAATTATCCTGATAAGATTTTTGATGTCAAATTAGTCTATAAAACAATGAACAAAGTTTATACCGAAACTTATAAAATTGATTTATCATTCATAGATAATTCAGATTCGCTTCATAAATATGCATTCGACGACCATACCAAAGATTATAAAAAAGTATTATATGAAATCAATAATAGCATTCTAGATGTTTCTGATAGAATTAAATAGCTTACAAATTATTTATCTTGCAATATACCCAAGCAATAAATACTACAATATAGATAATTGAATATGCCACACAAAATATAGTAGCGTATTTGATTATCTTTTCATTTTGCTTAATTATTTGTGTACTAGATTGTCCATAAATTTTTTTTTCTTTTTTCATACTTTCTCTCCTATTCTTTAATAAACTTATTGATAAAGTATATTTGTCCTTTACCAGTTACTTTAGTTGTTCTAGTTACTCGATTGCTCCCATCAGGATTTACAACACTTCTCTCTTTAACCTCGAACAATTCTAAATTCATCGATGTTTGCGTTGGCATATTTTTACTTTCTCCTGACTTAATTAAATATCCGTTCTCTCTCATCCAACAAAATAATCTGTTCTGTCCAATGTCATAGCCTTTTTGTTTTATAAGTTTTGCTAAATCTCCAATCAAAATACTTGTACTTGATGTTGCTACTGTATTAGCAAATATAATTTTTGGTTCATTTTCTTTAAGCTCTATTTCTAGAGTTTTATTTTTCGTAACTAGTTCTTCGATTTGTTCTTTTGCAATGCTTAAAGCTCTAGCCATTATCTTCTCAGGACTATTGAAGTCTTTTTCTACTTGTATAAAATACTGTCGAATTTGCTTTCCTTTTTCATTTCGTTGTATCATAGCTATTTCTTTTGCCATGTCTAATTTAATTGCGTGGTTGATACGAATACCCATAGCGCTCATTTGGTTTTGAGTTAAATTTTGAACTTGCTCATTTTTGAGTACGCTCCCTATTTTATCTTGATATAATGTACAATAGTCTTGATTTTCAATAAATCCATATTCACACATTCTTGGAAACCAATCATTGTATCTTGTTTGAATTTCTAATGCTTCATGTAGTTCTCTTCCTCCTACAATTGGCTCTTGTTTTTCATTTAATGTTACTGATAACATCTGTTAGCTCCTTTCTATTCTCTTTTTTCTTGTAGATTTTCATTCAATTTTAAATTATGAGTATTTTCATATATAATTTTAAAAAAAATATACAAATCCATGTTGTAAGCCTTTAGTATTCTTTCAAGAGTAAATACAGTAATTTTGACTTTCCCATTCTCATATTCACACAATGTTTGTGCATGTATTCCCGTTATTTCTTCTATATTTTTTAATGAATACTTGTATCTATTTCTAATAGACCTTAATTCATCTCCAATTAATTCGGCATACATTTCTCTACCTCCTATCTACGACCATTATATATGAGTATTTTCATATTGTCAATACAAAAAATGAGTTTTTTCATTTTCTTGTTGAAATTTTATATTTTTTAATATATAATGAATGTGTCAGGTGGTGATATTATGGCCGTATTCTTTAATACTAATTTGAAACATATAAGAAAAATAAACGGAATTTCTCAAAAACAATTAGCAGAAAAAATAGGCGTTGACCAGTCAACAATTTCTTACTGGGAAAAAGGTATGGACATAACTGTCGAAAATGCAATAAAAGTTGCTGAAATATTAAATATCCCACTCCCAGATTTACTAGGGATAGATCTAAGAAAATCTCGACCAGAAGCAGAAAAAAAGACTGTCAAATTTGGAGATGTTGAAGTAACTCTATCCAAAAACGGGAAAATAACAGATAAAGATATGTTAGAAATAAATCAATTTTTGATAAAAGAAAGAATACTAGATGAAGATGATATTCCCGATTAGACATGAAAAACGCCCGTTTAGACATGAATTCAAAAAACTTATTTAAAACTACTTTATAAAATGATATCCTCGTTTTGAGGTGAATATGCATGGTTTATGAAGTAAGATATGTTAGGACTGAAAATGAGGAATGGGATTATTTAATAATAAGGCGCGATAATAAAACTATTATTTTTATAAGTACAACAAAATAACAGATATCCTATTAGAAAGTATACAGTAGAGGTGAAATATGAAAAAATGTGAACGATGTAATATAAATTATAATCAAGACGATTTTAATTTTTGCCAAAAATGTGGAAATAAATTAATAACTATCCCAGAATATATAGATAATATGTCTGGTTTAGATTTTGAAGAATTTACAGTAAATCTTTTGAAAAATAATGGATTTACAAATATAATAAAAACTAAAGCCTCGGGCGATTATGGTATAGATGTAATAGCTAGTAAAGATGAAATTAAATATGCTATTCAATGTAAAAATTTTTCTTCTCACTTGGGACCAAAAAGCATTCAAGAAGCATATAGTGGTAAAAATTTTTACAATTGCCACATAGGAGTTGTATTAACCAATAATTATTTTTCAGAAAATGCTAAAAAGTTAGCTAAAAACAACAACATACTTCTGTGGGATAGAGATAAGCTAAAAGAAATGGTATCAAATATAAATGATATATCTCATAAAAAAATAGGAATATCACAATTTAATGAAATAAAAAACATTGACCTATTATTTAACGATATACTAAATTTTACTATCCAAAATCAAAAAATAAGTGCATCGTTAATACAAAGAAAATTCAAAATTGGTTATAATAGAGCTACTAGATACATTGATTTATTAGAACACCATAACATAATAGGGTCTGCTAATGGTTCTAAGCCAAGAGAAGTGTTAATCGAGCATAAATAAAAAAGCCTAGAGGCGCAACTCTAGACATTGAATATGAAAAACCCGTTACAACGACTAAATTGTAATAGAACTATAAAAATAGTACTATAGGCTTTTCGTGTCTAATTATATCACGAAAACCTAAGGAAATGCAAGATAAGGAGTGATATAATGAATATATATTTAGAATATTTACGTAAATCTCGTGAGGATTTAGACTATGAACGCAATAATCAAAACTATAAGACTTTGGAGCGTCATAAAGAAAGATTAAAACTAATTACTGAAAGCGCAGGAAAGCCAGTCAATGCTGAAAACATTTATGAAGAGGTAGTCAGTGGAGACAGTATAGCAGAACGTCCTGAAATACAACGATTATTACATGATATTGAAGACCCTGTTGTTAAAGGCGTTTGGGTAATTGATGTACAAAGGTTGTGCCGTGGAGATTTAGGCGACCAAGATAAGATTATAAAAACCTTTAAATATACGAATACATTAATTATTACGCCCGAAAAAGAGTACGACTTAAGTAACCCTGCTGACGAGGAATACTTAATTGATAAACTATCCTACTCTCGAAAAGAATACAATAATATTAAAAAAAGACTAAATGAAGGAAGAAAAGATAGTGTTTACAATGGTTGTTTCATTTCAGGTGTCTGCTGTTATGGATATGAACGTTACAAATTAAAAGGACAAAAAGGATTCTCACTAAAAATAATCGAAGAACAGGCAGAAATTGTTCGATTAATTTTTCAGTTGTGCCTTAATGGAAAAGGCACTCATGCTATTGCTACTCATCTTAATTCGCTAGGTATTAAATCGCCTAAAGGAAGTGTTTGGCGAAAAAATGGAATTAGAGAAATGCTCCATAATGAAACATATGCTGGTTATGTGACATGGCAAGAAAGAAAATATATTACTGTTGTTGAAAATGGAGAAATCAAACATAAAATAATACGACAAAAAAAAGGAGATTATTTACGTGTTGAAGGAAAGCACGAAGCAATAATCTCTAAAGAGGATTTTGATTTAGTGCAAGCAAAACTAAAAGCTTGTTCTACGAAATATGTAAAGGAGGAAAAAGAACTTAAAAACCCCCTAGCTGGAATTATGAGATGTAGTGAATGCGGTTTTGTTATGGCTCGTTTTGATAGAAAACAATCTGTTTATTATCGTCCTCGTGGAGACAGATCCAACCCTATCTATTATCCAGCAAAGCCAATAATAGCCTGTACTCATAAATGCAAAACAAAATCACATACATTAGAATATGTTGAAGTTGCTCTCATTGAATCACTTAAAGAATGGATTATTCAAAATAAAAAAGTTATTGAAGACTATTCAAATAATCAAAATACAATTATTTCCAATATTGTAAATCAATTAGAAGTGTTAAATAAAGAACTTGATAAAGAAAAAATAAAGCTTGAAAGGCTTCGTGACTTTTTGGACGAAGGTATATATGATAAAAAAACATACCTAGAACGCTCGAAAATAGTTGAGGATAGTATTAGTACCTTAAACGCTCAAATATCGAAAATAAGTACAGAAAACGAAGAAATAAAGATGGAAAAATTGAAAACTTTAATTCCAAAAGTTGAAACATGTATATCTGAATATTTTAACTTAAGTGTTAAAGAAAAGAACGAAATGCTTCGTTCTATCATTGAGAAGGTAATTTATACTAAAACTCAAGTCAAAAGTAATTGTGATTTAAGGCTTGATATTCATATGAAAATATAAAGAAAGGAGCTTTGTTATATGATTGTGGTTATTATCCGTCGACAGCGCCTATTAAAAAAGTGATAAAAGATGCTAGTCCAACCCATAAAGCTTTTGGACTAAATCCTCCTTTGATTTGTTTTAATTCTACATCTTGAATTATGTCCATACTCCATACCTCCTAAAAAATTGACATAATGATTACAGTAATAATTTTTTTTAGAATTCTTCTAAACATCGCTTTTCCATCCTTTCCATTTTTTTAGTTGTCCATGAGGTGTAAATGTGTAGACTCTTTTAAATAGATCCACTAAATTATATCGATGCGATATAACAAGGATCATATCATTCGCATACATTTGCAAAAGATCACGCATAATATCCAGTTCCTCACTTTGATCTAGGCGATTCAGTGCTTCATCTAAAACGAGAATATTAAACTTTCCAACTAAAGCTCTAGCCAAAATAATTTTTTGCCTTTCTCCTGAGGATAAATTTTCTCCCCTTTCTAGTAACGGGATATACGCATGTTTCTCTATAATTTTATCTACATGTGTCATTTTCAAAATCTTCTCTAATTTTTCTTTTTCAATTGTCCTTCCTAACAAAATATTTTCCATAATTGTCGTCGTATAAATGATAGCTTCTCCACTAACGTAACATCCATCTACCCTATCCGTGGTTGCCTTCTTATTCACATACCTTCCATCGCATAAGTAATCGCCTAAAAGAATATGGGCAAGTGTACTTTTTCCACTCCCGCTTGGGCCTAATAATAATATTGCGCCTTTCCGTTGTACCTGTAAAGAAACATTTCGAATTCTTCCATAGTAAGGATAAACAACATTCTTTAAACAAAGGCTTTCTACCTTTAATCGATTCTTTTTTTCCATAGCAAAATTCATATTTTCTAATGCCCAACTTACTTCTTTATGTCTTAAATATAAATTTGAAAAACCAGAAATAAATTTTTTCATTCTCTCAAATACATAAAACAAAACAAGCAAACTTTCTAGGGATAACTTTTGACTACTAAACAAGCAAAATAGAAGACCTTTTAAAAGAATATCACCTACACCATTTAATATTTCTAATAAAGTTTCACATCGCACATAAGAAATATTTTTTCTTGTATAGCTTTTTAAATACGTATCCATCTGGTTTCGTTGCCTTTCTATAAAGATAGACTCTAGCTGCATTTCATCAATAGTAGGTACACTCGATAAAGCCTCTATTTCATCTCTTCTAGCGACACTTGTCTCCTCCTTTAATTCATGAGAAAGTCTATTTTTATATCGTTCAATACAAATAGATACCAAAAGCTGAATTATTAGGTAAAGAAGACTACTGAAAAAAATACTTTTTCTCCTAAAGAGAATCAACCAGATTCCCAGAAAAGGAAGACCTTCAAAGAGAAGAAAAAAGAAAATGTCAAAAAAATAATCCACAACGCCTTCTAAACTTTCCAGTTTTAAAAGCAATTCCATACTATTTTTCGTTTTCACCTCATTATAAGGAAGTGCATAAATCCAATTGTAAAATTTTTTCTTTAAAGAAGTATAGATTCTTGTATTACACTCTATCATTTTTTTCTTACAAATAGAATTGAAAATCGATTTCAAAGGATACAGAAAAAGAAGAAGAGCAAGCAAGTATTGAAGAAGATGTATGTTTTGCTTTTTGGCAAGAGAAAATAAAATATAAAAAGAAGACACACACATGAGTTCTAAAAAGAAAGTAGTACAAGAATAAAGTGTGATACAGAGCAGTTCTTTTTTATGTAATTTTACAATCGTTAAAAACCATTTCCCTATCTTTTCTTGTTTTTTCTTTCTTACTTGCATAGGATACAATAACAAAATAGATTTTAGGTAAATTGTTTCAAACTTAGAAATTGACATTTTTATGAATCTACCCTCTTTTGGATCGGCAAGCATTACTTTGTTTTTTGCTACTTTGTAAACAAGAACATAATGATAATATTTCTGGTCAATAAGAACATGCGCTATAAAGGGAGTGTTTACATATTTTTGCAAATCTTCTATGTCAGAATGATAACATTTTGCTTGAAAACCTAGTTGAATAGCTGCCTCTTTTAAATCATAAAGTGTCGTTCCTTCTTTATTCGTCTTGCATAGTTTTTTGATTGTTTCTAACTTTTCATATCCTCTGTAATACTTTAAAATCATATAAAGACAAGTTGGACCACAATCTTCTATACTGGTTTGTTTTACAACTTTAAATTGGATACTTCTCACCTCCTCACCATTAACATAGAATCTTTATTTGAAAACTCCTTTTAGAAATGAAAAAAAATAACCTTTTAGTTATTTTTATAAATTCGAATCAATGTAGAACCATATTTTTTCTCTTTCCATAAAGAGAAGTGAGAAGTAAATTCTTCTTTCTCATATTCACAAAAAAGAAGACCATCTTTCATTAATAAATTTCTTTGTTCAATTATGGCAATTGCCTTAGAAAGCAACCCATCATGATAAGGGGGATCTAATAGAATGAGATCAAATTTTTCATTTGTACTCTTCAAATAAGAAAGAAAGTCCTTTTGTATAATTGTGACTTGTTCCATTTCTCTCGTATTTTCTTTTACGGTATCACAAGCGATTTTGTTTTTATCGACAAAGACACAAGAAGAGGCTCCTAAAGATAGAGCTTCAATACCAAGAGCCCCACTCCCCGCAAATAAATCCAAGACCTTTTTATTTTGCAAATCGTTTTGTAGCATGGCAAAAACACTTTCTTTTACACGAGACATAGTAGGCCTTGTGCCTTCAATTGTAAATCCTTTTAAATTTCTTCCTTTATATATTCCACTAATTACTCGCAAAACGATCGCCTCTTCTTTATTGTATCATATTTACTTTAAAGAAGACATCACATTTTCTAATATTTCTAATGTTTTTATCGTCGAAGAAATTCGGTCCGATAAACGTAGCGAATAAGCTTCCTTCACTTGAGACTCAAAGTTTTTGAAATAAGCAGGATTTCGATTTAGATATTTATACCACTGTGAATTTTGTCTTAAAAAACGTTGGTAGTTTGGGTTATTTTTAATCCGATATTGTATTTCTAAAGTCATTAATCCTCAAAATGTTTATACAAAGGTCTCGGCTTATAAGAAGTTGGCTTTGTATCAGTTGCTTTACTAGGTCCTAATTCTTGTAAAACACCTATGACCCTTTGTACACTATTGATTCCCTCTTCTACCTTACTTAAATCGGCTGTTTTAAGCCAAGACAAAATATCAGTAACACCTAACGCCTGTGGTACGACGGTCTCACTTTTTGAAGGAGCGATATAACTAGCCCACACTTCTTCTTTTTCCCCATACAAATCATACATTTCATAAAATTTCTGCCATGTCATTGAACCATCTCTTACATATTTTAAAAGACTAGGATTTTTACGAACAAAATTTTTAAAGTCAGCTATCATGTTAACCACCTAATTAATTATATGTGTTTTTTTTCTATGGTTTCCATTTTTTAAAACTTCATCAAGCCAAAAATATCGATTTTGCTTAAAATCACAAACGAAAATATGGTTGTGATAAATATGAAAAATTTGATAAATCGCTGGAAGGGTTTTATCGGTTTCTACTAAGATATTTGAATAATGAAGTTCAAAAGTCGTACTTTCAAAAAAAGAGAGCATTTTAAACGTATTTTTCTTTACCTTAATGGCTGGTACTTTCTCAATCATATAGTTTGATAAAAGCTTCACATTCATAGTCGTACAAACCTGATGATAAAGAGATAAACCATAGTTCGCATTTCTCTTATCCATTCGATATAGTTTTTTAAGAAGTAAGAATAAAGGATTGGCATTTTTAAAATAGAGTTGAAATGCATCTGGCTTTATTATAAATAAATGATATGTATTCAATTGAATCACCCATTTTATTATAAAAAAAGAAGTCTGTATTCTCTGTCGAAAAAAAGGAACTTAGTTCCTTTTTATAAAGTATTTGATTAAATAGAATAATAGGCAACAAAAGAAAAATACAAGTATCCAAACAAAGATCTCATAAAGAAGTCCTGTTGCATATTTTGAAATGATCGAAAGGAGTGAACTTGGAATATATGTATTTACAAAATCGGCAATTACTTTCACTCCAATATGATTTGCAATATAATGAATGATGTGGAAAAACATCTCTATAATACAAATAAAATACACTACATTTTTAAAATCTTTAAAGAAAAAAGCAACCGCTACAACCAAAATTAAAAATATAACCAAATCCATACATCTTCCACCTATCTTTATTTATTATATAAGAAACTAATTTTTATTTCAAGTATTTTATAACATCTCTCGCTTTAAATTTGGATTTTTTAATGCTTGAATCAAAACATCAATCTCTTCTTTTGTATTATACATCGCAAAAGAAATTCGAACTGTATTTTTCACTCCTATATCTTCTTTTAAAATTTTTGCACAATGATTTCCGGCACGTACACAAATATGATAATTATTTAAATAAATGGCCAAGTCTTGTGCGAACACACCCTCCATATTGAATGCGATAATAGCACTTTCAGAGTCTTCATTATAAATCGTAATTCCTTTTATTTCTTTTAATTTAGAAATGCAATATTTTTTTAATTCAATTTCATGCCGTTTTATCTGATCCAATCCAACTTTCTTCACATAATCAATCACACTTCCAAAGGCAATAACATCGGCAATATTCTGGGTTCCTGCTTCTAGCATACTTGGCAAGTCATGGTAAATTCGGACCCCCTCCTTTGAAAAAGAAGCATTCATTCCTCCTCCAAAAATGATGGGGCGAATTTGATGCAGATATTCTTCCTTCCCATAAAGAACGCCTACGCCAGTGGGACCATATAGTTTATGAGCAGAGAATACAAAAAAATCAATACCCATTTGTTGTACATTTACTTGATCATGGGCCACACTCTGCGCTCCATCAACAAGCACTAAAATTCCGAATTGATGTGCATATTCACAGATTTCTTTAATTGGTCGGACGTCTCCAATGACATTCGTAATGTGGGCTAGAGAAATCACTTTGGTGTTTTCGGTAACAACCTTTTTAATATTTTCTAAAGTTACTTTATGATTTTCTAAAGGAATATAGGATACTTTAATCCCAATTTCATCTTGTAACTCAAACCAAGGAAGGACATTTGATGCATGCTCAGATACGGTGATTAAAACTTCATCTCCCGCTTTTAAATTGTGCTTAAAATAGCCAAAGATGATTTTATTTAAAGCATCGGTTGCTCCACTTGTAAAAACAATTTCTTCCGTCTTTTTTGCTTGAATAAAATCACGAACTTTTTCTCTGGCTCCTTCATACATGCGATCGACTTGAAGACCCATATCATAGTCTCCACGATGGGCATTCGCACTATAATGATCATAGTAATCGATCAAAGATTCTTTTAGCACTTTTGGCTTCAATGCGGTTGCACCATTATCAAAATAAATAATGTTCTGTTTTAAAAGACAAAAATCTTCTCGATTCATACCTCACCTCCAATACTTTTTTATATATTTATCCACGTTATAGAAATCGCCCTTTAAGAAACCTTTCATATAAATTTTCTTAGCTGTTTTCTCATCGAGTCCTCTTGTATAGAAATAGTAAAGCATTTCTTTATCTATAGGGGCAATATAAGCATTATGACTTGCTTCTATATCGTTTTCCTCAATGAGAAGAATTGGCTTAATCATCGAATTTTCTTTATTTTCCTTTAAAATTCGATTGTTTTGATTTGCCTTACAACCACGCATTTTTGGATAAACAATTGTCGTTACATACAACTTTAGTAGACCTTTTTGAATGGTAATCAGTTGATTATCTATCGTACTATTTGTCGCCGGAAAATTATGATACACCATCATATCTAATGTACTTTTTTCCTTAAGGATTCCTTTGGTAGATACATCAACGGTCGCCCCATATCCATTTAAATAAAAAACATCATGTTCTCTTACAAAAGAAGTGTCATAAAATTTATGAATATATACATTTGCTCTTTCAAAAATAGAATATTGTGTTTGAATTTTTGTATTTTTAGCTGTTTTCATTTCTTGTAGATGAAAAGTAACATGGGGTTGTACGACTATCGTAATATCCAATTTGATTTCTCTAGAATTTCTATAACAAATCTGTAAGGAAGTATCTTTTTTGACCTCAATATTCATTTTGACAATATCATAAAAGTCTAGTTTATCAGACAAAGAAACTTCTAAGGCCTGATCTTCTTTTTTTAAAAAAATACCTTCCTTACTCACCATTATTATATTCAAAGCCTCTTGAACTTGTCGCATCATAAATCACGCTTTCCTAAAATTATCATATCCATCTTTTTCAATTTGCTCTACTAATGTCGCATCACCTGTTTTCTTAATACGCCCATCTAAGAAGATATGAACAAAATCAGGTCGAATATAAGAAAGCAAACGTTGGTAATGGGTAATAAGTAAAAGTCCTGCCTTTTTTTCCATTTGATACGTTTGAATATGTTCCCCAACTATTTTTAAACTATCCACATCCAAACCAGAATCGATTTCATCTAAAATAGCGATCTTCGGTTTTAGCATATACAGACTTAATATTTCCATCTTCTTTTTCTCGCCACCTGAAAATCCTTCGTTGAAAGAACGACTTAAAAATTCTTTTTTCATATCTAATTTTTTCATATACGTATCTACCTCTCGAGCAAAAGATAACATTTTAAACGATTCTCCTTCTTTTGTAGCTACAGAAGCTTTCAGAAAATCGGCAGTCGTTACTCCTTCAATTTCTGGGGGATTTTGAAACGATAAAAATAGACCCCTTCTCGCTCTTTCATCGGTAGGCATATGTGTAATATCGACACCGTCAAGAAGAATACATCCTTCGGTAATTTCATAATTTGAACTACCCATAATTACATGGGATAAAGTGGATTTCCCAACTCCATTTGGTCCCATAATCACATGAACTTCCCCGCTTTTTATTGTTAAATTGATACCTTTTAAAATTTCTTTTCCTTCTATGTTCGCATGTAAATTTTTAATTTCTAGTCTATGCATACACTTTCCTCCAATACTTCTATTTTAACACATTATCCTTTTTTTGTATAAATTTATTTTCTTTTCCCAATATAAAATAGAATATTCGCAGATATTCACGAAAAAAAGGGTTTTACTCTTTTTTATTTTTTTGGTATAATACTCATCGAGGAGGAAATATATGGACTGTATTTTGTGCAAAATAGGGAAAGGAGAAACCGATTCCTATGTCATTTATGAAGATGAGATTGCAAAAGCCATTCTAGATATAAATCCAACGGCGAATGGACACACTCTCATTCTACCAAAAAAACATTACAAAGACTTAGACGATATAGACGAAAAAACAATTACACATATCATGATGGTAGCAAAAAAGGTAAAAGGAATTATTGAAGATAAACTTTCTCCTACTGGGATTACTCTTATTCAAAATAATGGCGAACCACAGGAAATCAAACATTTTCACTTACATATAAAGCCATGTTATCCAAAAGGAACAAGAAAAATATCTTTAGAGAAGGTATATGATAAATTGATGCAATAAAAGAAGAATAAAAAAAATTAGTTCAAAAACTAATTTTTTTCTTTTAGAAAAAGGATTGTCTTATAGAATATCCTTTCTTTTATCCATTTTTATTGTCTTTCTTTTTTTTCCATAATTCTTTTACCATTTTTTTTAAAAATGAAAATTCAACACTTTTATGAGAAAGCAAAATATAAAGAAAATTAGGAATAAATAAACATAAAATGGCATTGATTAGTAACTTCAAAAATACATTTGTATATGGAATCAAAGAGAGAATGGTAACCGATATAAGAAAGATAAAAATCGCCTTTAATAAATTAAAAACATGAATCTTAAAATAATCGATATAACCTTTTGAAAATAAGCTTTTGAAAATGTATTTAGGAAAACTATATAGAAATAATACCATCGTACTACAAATGGTTCCCATTAATACACCTGCCAACCCAAAAAAATGAACAAAAAGTAGGGAGAAAACAATATTGATAATTGCCTCTACAATGGAAATATATCTATCTTCAAAGAAAATCCCTGCTGCTTCTTTAAAAGTTGTATCTGTCTTTCTAAGCCCTTGAAAATAAAAATTGATGACAAGAGCGAGAAGAACTCCTGTAGATAATAGATATTCCTTCCCTATCCATATCGTAATAAATGGTTCAATTAAGACGAAAATGCAAATGGAACAAAAACAATAAATCCATGTATTCGCAAATAACATCGTCTTATAAATCTGTAGTGTCTTTTTTGGTTTATCCTCTACAATTAAATTTCCAACACTTGATGTGACAGAACTAAAAATTTGTCCAAAAAGAATATTTACATAATTGGTAATAAAATAATAATTGTTATATAGTCCAAGTTGTCCTAAACCCAGTGTTACAGAAATAATAATACTGTCTGTTCCACTCACAATATAATCTCCAATTTTATGAAAAAGAAGTCCCTTTACTTTTTGGTGAATGTTTTTCTTTAACTCCTCTTCTAAAGGTTCAATATTTTTCTCTTTTAAATATGGGTATTTTTTATTCGCTACATGATTGATGGTCATATTTTCAATGAATCGAAATAAGACACGAATCAGTAAATAATAAATAAAGTTCTTAGTGAGTAGTAGAATAATAATTTGAACGAAATTCACTAAAAATAAGTAGAGAATATTAATCTTACTAATTAAATATTCTTTTTGATCAGCCTGTATAATTGAACGTTTATACGTCATTAAATAAGACACGATCGCATCACTTAAGAAAAGAAGAAAAACGAGTTGCAAATGAACATCAATAGAAATTTTTCCTACAAAAAGTGGAATAAATGGTAGTAAACAAAGGCCAATTATAAGAATGACAAGGGCGATGAACCGATATATTTTTTGATAATATTTTACCAAAGTTTTAATTTTTTCTGTATCATGAGAAGCAACGGGTTTATATAAATTATAAATAATTGCAATTCCAAATCCAAGTTCTGAAATCGATAGCATAGAAATAATACTCGTAAATAAACTCTTCAACCCGTTGTATTCACTTCCAAGTGTACGTATAAAAATAGATTGCGCTACTAATCCTATTAAAATTGTCATCGAATTTAAGAGAATATTATAAAAAATATTCTTAATCGAATTGGTCGTTCTCAAAATGTATCCCCTCTTTCGAGTTTTAAATCATCATCGATTCCATACCTTCCTTTATTCCAAAAATAGGTATACTTAAATCCACTTGATAATAACATGGCACATACAGTTCCGCTTGTTCTACCACCAATAAAAAAATCACACTTTGCTAATAAATAGAGCGTCGCGAGATAATCTAAGTTTTTTTGAATGATGTCTACCTTATTTTCTATATCCATTTGAGCCAAATATTTCTTTTCTCTACTTGTATACCGTAAACCATCAATATATAGTAGCCTCGAAGCATATCGCTTTTTAAAATGGGACAAAATAGATGCATCTTCTGTCGCTAAAAATATATAATCTATCGTTTTCAACTCTATTAAATCATCAATTTTTTTTTCAATTTCTTCTAAAGAAGGTTGAACAGGATGTCCAAAGGGTTTTAACTGTACGTAATCCGTTCCCCGACATAAGACGCCTAAAATATTTTTCTTACCCGAAAATAACTCTTCCTCTTTTTTTTCTAAATACTTTTTCGTATTTTTGTTGAATGGCATATATGTTTTGACGAGTTTTCGCCAATAACGAACAAGTTCTTCATTTGTAAAAAACTCCATACTATCATTTGGACGGATATCATAAATTTGATATGTAATCTGGGCATTTTTTTTAGTAATTTCCTCTTTTTTTATTGAACAAGGTTGTTCAAAATAAAGATTCCATGCGTTTTGTTTCCCTTGTTTTTCTAAAGGCAAACAACAATTTTTTTCTGTTTTCATATCAATAATAGGAACAACCCCATGTAAAACGGCATAATGTATAGCTCCTAAATTCGTAATAATATAAGAACCTAAACCTAAATTTTCACCTGTTCTACGAATAATTAAATATTTCTTATTTTTTTTAATTCTCTCTGATCTCTTAGATAAAGTATGGTAAAAATTTTTCAAAAACTCTTTTATTCTATATTTCATTTTTTTCCTCCGTCCATGCGAAAAAATTCGTATAGGTTTGTTCATCCTCACTCTTTTGACAATTCAAATATAAATCTTTTGGAGGAAGTAAAATAGCAAAACGTTCTGATAAATAAGCTGCCCACCATGAATAAGTACTGTTTGTTAGAATATGTCTTTTACATAGACGAAGACAATTCCAATCTAGCATATCTTTATACGTCCCTTTTGTATTTATAATGCGAATTGGAGCATATTCTTTTAATTTTTCAATGACTTTCTCATCTTGACACGCAACATAAAAAACGCAATCGGGACTTTTTTCCTTCATCTCCTTGATTTTTTCTATGTAATAATTGCTATTAAAACTACGTCCCTCACTTAAAAAATCGCCTAGACGAATATGGAGAGCGACACTATTCGTTGTACGAATTTCGTGGAAAATTTGTTCTGTTTTTTCATCCACCAAAAAATGAAACTGAAATTGATGGAAAAGTTCTTCTTTGTATTCATCAAAATAAGAAGAACATTCAAAACATCCATTTAAAATATAGTTTTTATAAGTAAGAGGAAATTGTTTTAAATATCGACTTTCTCCATCTTTTTCAATCACAGTATAGTTGTTAGGAAGAAGTTTAAAAAAAAGTCCCCACATTTTTCTAATCCATTTATAAAGAAAAATACTTTTTATTTTATCCATACGAACTACCTTTTTTATGTAGTTTTGATCTAAGGTAAATTTATCCAAGACATAGGGTCTTTCTTTTGCTCTTTTATAATCCGTTTCGACACAAATAAAAATTTTTTGATTCGTTTTTCTGGCTAGAGCATAAGCTGTTGCATACATAAACATTTGATTTCCCTGCCCTGCACCATGTAATATTCTAAGTACAATCATACTACCCTACTTTCCTAATTAAAAAATTGAATAATAAAAATTTTTCATTCTAAACTTATAGTAAAATTTTTTTAAATAAGGGCTTTTATTCTTCTCCTTTTTTAATACCTTTCGCTCTTTTTTAAAAAACGTATTGATTATTTTTCTATCCTGTTTTTTATAAAACTTAATTTTGCTAAACTGATAATAATAATGCGCTATTTTGAGGGGTTCAATATACTCTAAAAACAAATCCATTGCATCATGAGCCATATACACTTCTTCTAGTTTCAAAAAAGCATCTTTAATTCCCAAAATCTTTAAATCATACTTTCTAGAAAGACTATTATCAACAATGCGATATTCTAACACATTTTCTTCTAATAAAACTACTTTTTTGCAATAAAGTAAATATTCCAGATAAAAGATTAAATCTTCGGCCATTTGAAGTTTCCTCCAAAAAAGTTGATTTTCTTTTAAAATAGAAGAACAAAATAGCTTATTTCCAGGAAAAGGGACAAGGGATGCATACTGAAACACAGGTGAATCATTTGAATAGAGTTTCACAAGGGATTTATTTTGAATGAACTCTCCTTTTTGATTTATTTCACTATAACTTCCTATCACTAAATCTGCTTTTTCTTTCTTTATCTTAGCAACCATTCTCTCAATTGCATTCAGTTGCATAATATCATCAGAATCAAAAAAGTATATATACGTTCCATGAGCATGTAAAAGACCAGTATTTCTAGCCTCAAAGCATCCTTTATTCTCCTGTTGAAACACAGTAACTCGTCTATCTTTTTTCTGAAATTCTTGGCAGATGGATAAGCTTTTATCCGTAGAACCATCATCTACTAAGATAATTTCTAAATGGGTATAGCTTTGATTTACTATACTAGAAACACATTGTTTTAAATACATTTCTGTATTAAAAATAGGGACAATCACAGAAACAAGTTCTTGGCTTTCGTTCATATAAATACTCCTTATCATCAACAAGTATATCATTTTATGATTTCATTTACAACTCTTTCATAAACACAGTTCATTTTTTTTAGAAAAAAGAAAAGAAAAAGACTACATTCCTGTAATCTTAACTTAAATTTTCAACCTCTTCTACAGATAATGAAGTTGCTTCACAAATTTCATGAATAGAAAGTCCAAGTTTAAGTAATTTTTTTGCAATTTCGATTCGATTTTGTTCGATTCCTTGAGTAATTCCTTGAAGAATTCCCTGATTCATTCCTTGGGCAATACCTTGTTCGAATCCCTTGGCTATTGCTTTTTTTGTTTCCTTTTCAAGTCTTTCCTCAAAAACAGACTGTCTTTCCAACTCTTCCCTTGAAT
>CAJTSN010000012.1:0-3682 GCA_910578745.1 uncultured Bacilli bacterium | reverse complement strand
AAGATTTTTCCTTTTTCATTTGTTAAATATTTTTCCTTTTTCATTTGTTAAATAATAACTTTCTTTTACATGCCTTTCATTTGTATTTCTTGTTAAATTGATTTGTAATGTCTTTTTAATTGCATTATATCGGTTATAACTTCCCCTTTTTTCTATTTCTGTTCTTAATTTTAATTGTCCTGCATGTACCTTACAAGCAAACACCACATTTCGATTGATAATTCCCTCTGACATCTTATTTTGAAGTTCAATGTTTATTTTTTCTCCTTCAATATCAACCAATAAATCTATTTGTTTATTTGCCTCCTTTTTATGTTCAAACCCTAAATTTCGATTCAACAATTCAACATGTCCTCTTATTTTTTCTAAAGATACTTCTAAATAACAAGCTAAAAAGTTTTCTAAGATAATAATATTTTCTTCCTTATTAAAAATATTACAAAATACATAATCGAACGTGATAGGAATAATTTTCCCCTCTTCTAATGTTTTTGTACGAATGCTTTTTCTCATATATTCTCCTTCCTTCACATGCATTTTAAAACATATAAATTTATTTGTAAAAGGAAGAAAATAGAATATTTGAAAGGATACTTATACAAATGTTTTAAAAGAAATATCCACTTTTCTTAAATTGGTAGAATACAAACAAGAAGAAAACAATTATTTATATAAAATGAAAAAAATGGATTTTTTTAGATGATGAAAAGCGAATTTGTCCATAGGGAAAATACTTGATTTGTAAAACGTCATTTTTCAGTCGATCTCTTATGAATTAGGATAAAATAAGAAATAGTATAATAAAAAAATAGTCCTAAGACTACTTAAAATTTTTTATTTTTCGATTGGATTTTGTTTAATATATTCATATACAATCTCCTGATCTGAAAAATGATGTTTCTCTTTTCCAATAATTTGATAGTCCTCATGTCCTTTTCCAAGAATCATTAATATATCCTTTTCCTTTAATAAAGACATTCCTTTTAAAATAGCTTCTTTACGATCAACAATTACTTCATGATTTTCTTGCTCCACGCCTTTTAAAATATCCTCTAAAA
The DNA here is from genome assembly GCA_910578745.1 of uncultured Bacilli bacterium. GTDB lineage: Bacteria > Bacillota_I > Bacilli_A > RF39 > UBA660 > CATOJL01. The sequence continues at coordinate 2,624 of CAJTSN010000012.1, read as the reverse complement.
TAAGAGTTGGATTTTCTGTTCTTGGATTATCACTTGTATAAATCACATAATCCGAAGAAACTTCAGCCGCATGTCCCATGATTGGTCTTTTTAATGGATCCCTGTCCCCTCCACAACCAACAATGGTAATCACTTTTCCTTCTTTATACTCCTTTGAACTTTCCAAAACATTCATCACTGCATCTGGTGTATGTGCATAGTCTACAAAAATACTATTTGTTCCATAAGGAATAAGTTCCATACGCCCCTTAGGTGCCTTTAAAGTTTCATTTAACTTAAGAATATCTTCTATGTCATACCCTAAGTTTTTAACAAGTAGAAATGAAGTTAAATAATTATATACATTGTATCTTCCTACCATATGAATGTCGGTTTCGTATACATGATTTTCAAAAGAGAATGTAAAATGAGTCCCCAAGTTAGAAAAATGAATAGAAAGGATTTTCACATCGCCTTCTTCATCACTAATCGTAATATTTTTATTGTCATCCAATAAAAAGTGAGTGTAATGTTCATCATCCTTATTAAGAACAGCTATCTTATCTCCTCTTGTTTTTGTAAATAAAATTCTCTTAGCCTCTCTATAATTTTCTAACGTTTTATGGTAATCCAAATGATCTTGTGTCAGATTGGTAAACGCTACTTCATCATAAGCAATTCCATAAATACGATTTAAATCAAGAGCATGCGAAGAGACTTCCATAACGACAACTTCACACCCAGCTTCCTTCGCTTCTAAAAACATTTCATACAAAAGATCTGTATCTGGAGTTGTATTATTTAATTCACGTGACCCACCTGGATAATAAAAGCCAATAGTCCCAATATAAGCACATTTACAACCTAATTTCATCAGCATTTGATAAATCAAATAACAAATTGTTGTTTTTCCATTTGTTCCTGTCACGCCAATAAACTTCATATCCGAAAACCTTGGATAATAGTTTTCATACAAATACTTATTTAAATATTCTCGTGTATTTGGAACAATTTCGGTTTCTACGGAATAGTTTCCTTCTTCACATATAATTTTTGTTGCCCCTGCTTCTATCGCTGCTTCAATATAATCATGTCCATCTCGGGCAACGTTTCGAATGGCAATAAAAGTATCCCCCGGTTTTACTTTCCTTGAATCTGTTTTCATATCAATCATAAAATTACTCTCCTTTATTCATTAAATAAATCTGGCAAATCATTTTCAAGAAGTACGTATGCATTTTTCATACCTCTTACTATATTAAATGCTTCAAAAACATCATCAAAAACATAAATTTTGTTTTTGGGATAATTTGATTCGATGAGTCCATCATATATAGGTTTTGTCTGATTTTTTCCTACTAAGATAACTAAGTCACAAACCTTTGCAATTTGCGTACCAAAGGTATAATTAAGATCATATTGCCTTTCTTTTAATTCAATCATTCCCGGTGTAATAATTACCTTCTCCCCTGGCATAAGCGCTAGTGTTTCGACAGCCATTTTCGCACCTACTGGATTTGAATTATAAGCATCATCAATAATGTGAATATTCGCCATTTTTTTCATTTCTAAACGATGTTCAATGGTCTTTATTCCTCGAACACCTCTTATAATTTCATCCATAGATATACCTAGCTCTTTTGCTAATAAAACAGCAGCCATAATATTATATACATTCGCACTTCCTAATAATTTTGTTTCTAACTTATATTTTTTATTTTCTCCTTTAAAAGAAACATCAAAAGACATTCCGCTGCTTGTTCCTTTTATATTACTTGCAAAAATATCCGCTTTTTTCTCTTTTGTACTAATCCATTTAATCGTACATTTATTTTTCAATTGATAAGAAGTCTGCTTTGGATCATCCATGTTTAAAATGCCAATGCCATCTTCTGGTAAAGATTCAATAAGTTCAAATTTGGTCTTTTGAATATTTGCTTCTGATTTAAAACTATCCAAGTGCGCAACTCCTATAGTTGTCAAAATACCATACTTTGGGTGAACAAAATCGCACAGTTCCTTAATTTGTCCTACTTCACAAGCACCCATCTCAGCAATAAAATATTCTGTAAATTTATCTAGATGGTTGTTAATGGTAAGCATTAATCCATAAGGCGTATTAAAATTTTTAGGTGTAGGCATCGTATCATATTTTACCTTTAAAATATCCGCTAAAATATTTTTACTACTTGTTTTGCCATAACTTCCTGTCACTCCAATAACACTTAACCTTGGCATATCCTTAATTTTTGTTTTTGCTTTATTAAAATAATAATGATAAACACATTTCTCAATTGGTTTATTCATTACATTTACTAAGAAAATAACAAAAGAATTAAAAGATGCATATAATCCTAAAAGGAAAAGACTATAAAATTTGTCTAAATAGCTACAACCATAAAATAAGAAAACAGTGATGAGTAAAAAAGTAACCATCATCCTCTTTATACGAGCTGTAACTTTAAAACGAATTTTTACAGACTCTTTTTTATTTTTATTAAAATAAAGAAAAGAAACTAGAAAGTAAAAAATAGTCATTACAAGAACTTCTTCTTCTATAAAAATTCCAAAGAATAAAGCAAATAAAAAGAATAAATCAAAAGTTAAAAAAGATTTCTCTTTGTTTTTAAAAACCCACTTTATAT
>CAJTSN010000011.1:9228-29580 GCA_910578745.1 uncultured Bacilli bacterium | reverse complement strand
CTACATCGGCTCTTGTTCTATCATAAATTGATTCAATCCACATTTCCATCACCTATCTTTAAAATTGTTTCTTTCCCACTAAACCTACCACTAAATGAAAGTTGATGTTCTACTATATATCCCTGTAATTTATCGCTAAAATCTGTTGGAAAATATACTGTACTTCCTGCTCTATCCAATGGCAAACCTCTTGTATCCATATCATAAAGGTTTCTACAATTGTACCAACTACCTATAAACTTACTTATTGACATTGTAGAACCACTTTCACTTTGCAATGTCAAAAGATCATTTGAATAAGAAATATCTTCTCCCGTTTCATGATAGTTAGATACCTGTTGTATCAATGTTTTTTCAATTTTTCTACCTTTTATAATAAGATTAACACTGTTTTCCGATGTAATTGTAAGAACTGCATATTGTGCACAATAATGAGCTTCTGTTATAGTTCCATTTGTTACTTCTGCAACAATATCCGTTGCTAATGGGTACTCGATTGCAATAGTTTTCTTGTCACCAATCTGTAAATTCTCCACTTTGTATATTTCTGAAACTTCATTGCTCACTACATAATTGTTAATATTTACTATTACATTTTTTAATGGTGGTTGCAATGCTACTCGTGGTTTTGTCATATAAGATTTTTTTCTATTGTGTCTATTATTTCATGTTTAACAGGTGTTATGTATATTACATTATTCTCATCAACATATAATTCGCATTTTGAGGCTGTTGCAATTAATTGTAGTAATTGATTTTTAGGCAACTTTGGAAGTGGTGCATTGGTATAAATTGATTTCAATTTTTCATCAATTACATAATTGGCTGGTCCTAGTTCACTATCGTTAAAAATTTCAATTGCCAAATCGTACATGCTAGCACCATCCTGACGATATACGCCTTTTTTATATATGTCTGATAAGTAACTAATAATATTAGTAGCACTAAATGTGGCTGTTTTATCATCAGCTTCTACACTACCACTTAAGAGCATTTGTCCAGCTAATACCCACTCAATATTACCATCAGGCATAGTATATCCCCACTCATATTTTATCGGTTGCTTTTCAAGTATATATCTGTACCAACCCTGTGGATTATCTGGATTAAATTTTTGGTCTTTATTTACCAAACAAAACTTAAAATTATGAATTGGTAAAACGCTATTTATGAAAGTTCTTTTTTCGTTTACTTCTGCATTTGCAATATTTTCTTTTTTATACACTTCTCTTATTCCAACTATCAACTGTTGTATTCGACATCTCCTATACGGATATTTGCTCTTTAAAATTGTAATAACTATCTTATTCCAATTCACCAATTCCTCGTTGTCAGCGAATATTAAATTTTCCTTGAAATCATGAATTTCATAGTCTTTATCCATAATTTCTTTATCATCTTTATAAGCTTTTATATTTAAAAGTGATGGATAATCTTCTGTGATTCTATCAAAACTAATTGTTATTCCTACAGTGGTCACATATTCGTCAGATACTAATTGTATCTGTGGCTTTTCTTCATAAATACACTCTGCATTACTCATATAAGAACTAGTATATTTTTGATATAATTCTTCGCTTTCTAGTAATGGTTGGCTATCATCAAGACGCCAAAAATTTTTTTCTAGAGTCGCATAATTTTTTTCCTGTTCTTTTTCTTCATCTAAATTTGCAAAATCGCTATAATTTGTTTCGCCATTTACACTTTTTATAGGATTAGTATCTGGGTCTATCATATCAAAAGTTATACGAATAAAGGCTTCGGGGCGATATGGTAAGTTAAGTTGTTCTATAAGTTCATTATTTTGCATTTTTAATAACCCATATCAATAATATTTACTTTAACGTTGATGAATTCAATTGGCTTAGCTACTATTCCACTATAGTCATATTTCAACGGTTGCTCACTCATATCTCCAAAATAAAATTTCCTTGTAATGATGTCATTCTCTTTTGTATCAAAATATGTTACATTTACCTCAAAATTCTCAACCTTATTATGTAGCCATACCACTTGCTCTAAATTCAAATGGGGAAATATTAAATTATTAAACTTTACCATTCGCCTGTTTACCTTTTGCCCTACAAATTGTCCATAAGCATTTCTTGCATCATTTACTAACTGTTGTCCATCAAATGTGTATTCAGGTGCCACACCTGGGATAGCTTCACCATTGAATAACATTAAAGGAACTTTTTTCATTCATACCACCTCAATACCTAAAAGAATTAGCTCCAAATCCATCATAGCCTCTTTTGCTTTTTCCACTTTCATACATAGTAACTATTTGGTCGTCTGTTATTCTACTCTCACCTGTTACTTCTACATTCACGTTTAATGGCGCATTAGACATTGCAGAAACAACTGCCTCATATATCGCACTTGCCATTTGAGATTGGTTTAATACCTCCGTTCTGCCATTAATATGTCCAACAATTTCTGCCCCATTTTCTCCTGCGACAAACATACTTCCATGTGATGGTGCTCCACCATTGGCATATTGTTGTATATCTTTCCATGAACCATGTGAGAATATTCCACCATCAGCTTTTAAGCCTCCCATAATAGAACCTGTAATATTATACTTGGGATTAGAAAACTGCATTTTTTTAATAAGGTCATCTATTGCCTTTTTTGCTTGGCTAGTATCAACAGTTACTTCGACTTTCTTGCCTTTTAAATTATTTATATTCTTATTCAATTCATCAACATTTATTGAACCTATACCAACAGCTGTGCTTAATCCTTTAATACCATTCTTTGTTGTAGAGATAGTTCCAAATGCTGTACTAAAACTTTTTTCAGATGTATCAACTTTTCCACTTAACTCATCAAAAGAACTTTTTAACCAACTAACAGTAGTTGTAAATTTGCCATACTCTTCATCATTTATTAAACCTTGCTCATGCAATTTTTCCATAGCGAGTTTATTAAATGTATAGGAACTCGTCAATTCATCAGCATTTATTTTGCTCACTCCAAATGCCCCATTAAGTTGTTCGATTTGTGCTTTCGCTTCTTTTGTTACATTAGAAAACATATTGAGAATTGTACCAGACATACCTAATGATTTATCTGTATCTTCATACTGACTTTTTGCTCTACCAACAGTTAATATAAAATCATTATACATCTCATCGGTTATTAAACCTTGTTGATATAGGCTTTCCATAATAGCTACACTATTTTCATTTGTACTTATTAAATTATTTTGACTTGCTGTTAGGTTATCAGTTCTACCACTTAACCTATTTAATCCTGATTCTAATAAATTTGAACTATCTAATTGTTTTTTTATAGAAGAAGCACTATTGTAGTTTTCTCTAATATTATTTTTTAAGACATTGATATATGTTTTAAACTCTTTTGTATCTGCTTTTCCTGCTTGTGCTAATTCTGTTAAATTCTTTGTCAAATCTTTTGTATTACCTGTAAGCGTTGTTGCTGTATTGTTTGTAGCCTCTACTTCTTTTTGTATTGCTTCTGCACCTTCCATAGTTACTGAAACTATCCAATTTACTTCTGTAAGAGCAACTAATATTCCTAGTGTTCCTAATAATCCTGTTGCCCCCACTGCTGTTTTTCCAGCACCAGCTTTTCCAATCGCTGTTTCTGTTGAACCTTTCAAATTAGTTAAAGCTGTCCCTATCTTAGTTATTCCTGTAACTTGTCCAGCAAAGCTTAAGCCTTTCATCAAAATTAAAGACTCTACGACTTTAGCTATAATGTCTGTGGCTGTTTTATGTTCTGCTATCCAACCTAATACATCACCTATACGTTCTAAAATCCACACAATAACTTGTCCAAAAGCACCATTGTCAAAATCATCTTTTATTTTAGTTAAGACTTCTGCTATGACTTTCTTACCATTATCATATATCTTTTTTAATGCCTCAACCACTTTATATAATGTAGAATCAGTATCCGTAAACTTAAATCTTACTTCTCCTGTTAATTCATCTATTTCTTTTGTAAATCCTAGCCATTCCATTATTTTATCTCGAATTTCTGTAGCTTTCATTTTTACAGAATCCATTCCATTGTCGTAGCCTTTTATAGCATCTAGTAATCTTTGGTCTATACCACCACTTACCGATGTTCCACTACTACCACCACTACCGCTATCTTTATTTATAGTGTGTAATTCGTCAAAACCTAAAGTTTGTCGCTTTAATTCTTTTACTTTCCCTATTGCACCATCTACACTATCTTCTAAATCTACAAAGCTATCTTCTGTGCTTGCAATACCACTATTATAATCTTCAAGTTTGATACCAAACATAGTTGCTATTGCTTTTGATACTTCTTTAACGACCATTAAAAATGCGTTAGCATATGGCAAGACTTTTGCAAATGTTCCTATAAATAGGCTTGATACTGCTATTTTAGCTTCCTTTGCTTGATTACCTAATATTTTTAATTGATTACTAGGACTTTCAATTGTTTGCGCCCAGTCTGCATGAGCTACACCCGATTGTCTTACAACTGCTACATATCTTAAAATTTGTTTTTCTGCTTGTGATAAACTTCCAACTGCTCTATCAATTCCTAAACTATCTAATACTGGTTGCAAAGAATTCTGCGTTAAATCAATTCCATAAGTTCTTAATGGTCGAACTTGTCCTGCATATATACCAGAACTTAGTGCGTTGGCAACTGACTCTTCGGATTTATTATACAAAGATGATAAATCGTTAATTAATTTTACTGTGGTTTCGGACATTATTCCTGCCTTATCATCAGCTATTCCCATATTTTCAGCCATTGATTGATACAATGCTTGATATGTTAACGTTTGGGTACTACTTGTTCCAAATGCTTCACCTAATTTGTTTTGGAATCTTATAGCCTCTTTCCCAATATTTGAAAATGCCGTGACTCCATTTTTCTCAACATTTTTAAATACTACATTAAATAAATTCAGCGCCTCGGAGCATTCCATAGCTTCTTCTAAATTATCTTTAACTGTTGTTGCTATCTTTTTTGTCCCTACAACCATAGCACCAATTGATAACATTTTCGTTAATTTTGATACATTATTTGTAGCTTTATTTACTGTTTTTCTTAAATTATCTACTTGTTTTGTTGTTTTTTGTACACTTGATTCTGATTTTTTTTCGATATGTCCTAAATCAAGGTATATATTTGTCAGCACATTTTCAACGTTAGTTAAACTTTTGACTAAAGTATCAATCTTTGCTGTTGCTTCTTGTGCTGTTGTTTTCATTTTTAATTCTAAAGTTTGTTGCTCGTTCATTTCCTTTTCACCTACCTTTTGGTATTCCCTTAAGTAAGTGCTATACTCGGCTTTCGCCTTTTATTATTTCTTGTTTATTTTTGCCCTTTATCGCCTGTACTTGTGCGACTCTTCCTTTTAGTTGAGATACTACTGACTTTCGTTGATCCTCAATGCTAATTTGTTCTTGCTTACATTGTCCATAAGGTTGTTTTGAATATTCTATTTTTTGTTTACTAAATGCGTTATTTATAGCAACTGTTACACCTTCACAAAAATATGCACCCTGTAACCAAGCATTTGCATTGAATAATTCTTGCTGTTCTTTTATCTTGCTATAATAAGAAAAACGGTATGCCCAGAACAAGTCAGGGTCTTCCTCCCAAAACTCCTTCACAGACATACCATATGTTATTGCCATAGGCAACAAATCATAAAACCAATCTGTTAAGTTTTTATACTGTTTGCCTTTTTCTTCATCTATGCAATCGTTATTTTCCCTTTTTTCTTCAAGTCTGTACTGACTAGGGCATTCGTAAAAGATGTATGTTCTTCCATTAAGAAATTAACAACATCCATGATGTCCCCACCTTCTTCTTTATAACTCTCCATTAATTTAAGAGCTAAACTAGGACGCACATCCTTATGATTTGCTAAAAAACCTGCACACCATAAAATGTCAACGTTATTAATAAGTTTGTTTTCAAAATTTATTAAATCGAAGCCATTATTGTTTGCCCATTTGACACTTTCTCTTGTCATAGCTAAATCGTATTCTTTGTCTTGAATTTCTATTGTATATTTTCTCATTCTTTTCCCTACCTTTAAAAATTATTCTGTAGCAATTAATGCTTGTACTTCTTCAATCTCTTTATCTTCTGGTGATGTACTTGGTACAGTATGTAACGTACCTTTTAAAGCATCGCTACCTACAGATTTTTCATTTTTCCATGTTTGACAAACTCCACTATACAAAACGCCATCGCCTTCTGGATACTTTATTAAAATATCCTTTTCTGTATTGTCACAGTATGCTTTTATTGCTTTATATTTTGCAAGTGTATAGTTATATTCATAATCCATATCTCCAGTATCTGGTCTATCAGGAATATATACTTTTGTTGGATCAGTGAATTCTGTAACTTCTATTGTTCCACCTGCTTGTCCACTGGCTGGGATACTTGTAATACCAGCTAATGGCTCTTTTGGAAATTTTTCGTCTGTCTTACTTTTAATTCTTACTTCAATTCCTAAATCTGCCAACGCTTTTACATCGTTATTCATAATTTTTCACCTCTCATTGTGTTTTCCTTACAATTTGAAGTGCTATACTTCTATTTTGGATAAATAACTAGTTTATCTAATCCATATTTTGTATCTATTTTCCCAGTTATTCTTATAATATTTCTATGTACATCACTATCTATGTTTATAGCATCTAATTCCACTTTGACAGTAACTTTATAATTACTTTTATAATAATCAACAACATGTTTTGTGATTTCATTGCAAATGGTTCTTTTTGATATCTTTTTACTATTAATTGTCATGTCCTGAGCATATACATTTATTTCAATACCAAACGTATATTTTTCTTCATCATAACCTAAGTCACTATATTGATTTTTTACAGGTAAAAGTTTTGTTGGAACTATTGGAAACTTTTTATTTTGAGGCATAACTTTTGTTATTTTTGGTTTATATATTGAATTAGTTTCAACATATTTCTTTTGTTCTGGAAATAATTTTTCTTCAAATAAACTTTCTACTATCAACATAATCACCCTCTCAATGATGCTTTAAAGCTTTGATATTGTTCATCATTAATTGCAAGTTTAATTGCACTTTGATAAAACTCTTTTACATATTCGTTTAATAGTCTTTCAACATCATAAAACATATGTTTTGCAGGCATACCACTCGTAATATAAAACTTTCCATCTTTATAATAAATCCAGTGGTTTTCTGGAATGTTTAGTTCAATTTCCTTTTCAGTAGGTTTATGACTATTATAAGAATAACATGTAGAACTAGGATAAGTTCCTTGTCCACTTATACCTGTTCCAAATTCGTTGAATATAACTATCCAATCATTAGTCCATATCCGAAAACCTAAACCATCATTTGTTAGTTCCCTATTAATTGAATTAATATGATTACTTAAATTATTTGAATTAAATACATCTACTAATGCTTGATATGTTGCTTCCATCAAATCTTTAGTAGCAAGCATAAAATTTTCTTGTGTCCTATTTTCTATTCTTTGTAGTCTTTGTATTACTTCTTGTATACTCTTCTTCGATAATTCCATTGTTAGAACTGTTTTCATTCAATACCTCTACCATTGATTTTGTTAGAATTTCCTTTTGTTCCTCTGATAAATCAATATGTTCTACTGAAGAATCAATTTCTACAAGTTTATAACCTGCTTTTAAATAGTTATCTCTTGTTTTTTCATCGAATGATACTATTCCATTTGTAAATTTGTACATATTGCACCTACTTTCCTGTAAGCTTTTCAAAAAATATAATTATAACTGAATTACCATCTCTTGGCGGTAATAATCTATAATTTGCATTATCTCCATTATTTTCTTCTCCATTGGGTGTTGCTCCATCAAGATAGGCTCTATCAAATTCTTTAAATTGACCTTGATATGATATTGGAATAACTGCTTTTTTCATTATCTTGGCAGTCTCACCAAATTCTGCAATATCGGCATCAGCACTAAGCGTTTGATAATTGAATTTATATGGTTTTTCGTTTGGTTTATCATATATAACAATCTCATTACCTTCATCATCTAAAGTAACTTCTTTTTTGCTTGCTATATAAACACCTTTTTTCCATTCACTTGGATTTGCATTTATTTCAGTTATCATTTAGGAACACCTGCTTTTGGTACAAGCTCATTCATAAGGCTACTTGATATTAAGCCTGTCATATATGTAACAGATAATCCATTTTCACTATATGATTGAACATTTGTAGTTCCTATTTTTCTATAAAGTTCTATTGCACATCTAGTTTGCCAATTCATTAATCTTTTATTTGTTTTATCTAGTTCTTTTTGCTCATAGTCATAAGGGTAAAGTGTATTTAGAGCCACAACTTCTGCGTCATCTAGTTTTAATTTAAACACTTCATCTTTTGTGCTATCGGCTACATCGCCTAAGATTTCTAGTCGCATTCGTTTTATTTGTTCACTTACTTCTTCAATTGGTTCTTGTGGTTCAATTGGAGTTTCTATTTCAGTTACTTCTTGACTCATAAATACACTTCCTTACATTAAAGTTTTATTAGCCTGATATTTCAGATGCTGTTGAAGTTCCACCTGAAACCACATTGACATCAACTATTGATGTTGGTTTATCAAATGTAGTTTTTAACCCTGTAATTTTAGCATGCATCCATTCTGGACCATGATCTAATCCAATCATTCCATGAATTAAATATTTAATTCCTGCACCAACTTTAGCTTGCTCTTCTAAGAAGAAGTTCCCCTTACTTGGTGTTGGTTGTTCTACTGGCCCAATCACATCAAAATTGAATAAGAATGCAGTTCCATTTGGAATAAATTCTCCTAATGCAACATGGACTACCCCTAATGGCAAGATTAAATCATATACTTGTACACCATATGAACTCATATATGGTTCTCCCATTTTCATCCCCCATTTTAAAGCATCCGCATTTATTTGATTTAAACCAATTGTATTAGTCCATAAGTATAAGTTGCTAATATCCCCTTGATTATCATAAATTGCTTGTTGAGCATCATTTACTAGCCAAATGTCAAGTGGTTTATCCCCTGCAGGAATTACATTTGTCTCTATAGCCTCGTTCATTCCTCTTGTTTTGTTTACTTCGCTATCTTTTGTTGCTTTATTATACTTGCCTTGTATAAATGTTTTTTCAATACTTCTTGATAATGTTTCCATTTTTCTTGCAACTTGGAAATCTAATTCATTTTGTGGATTTGCTACTTGTCCCGCAATATTTACTCCACTTAATGTTCCCATGTTAGCCATTTTTGCATAACTAATTGCAACTGCTTCTTGGAATATTTGAGTAACATTCGTTTTTTGACTTCTTGTTACAAATGAAGCGGTTGGTGCAGTTAATGATGCAGTTTCGCTAATTTCTGGAATTTTTGCTTCTTCATTTTCATAAAATTGTCCTGTTATAAATTCTACTGAATTGGTATATTTTCTGTGTCCTGAAATCATATTTAAGAAAGGGGTTTTCTTATTTGATTTAGTGTATAATAATCCAGCATAATTTAATGTGTTGAAACTTTGTATCGTTTCAGTTTCTGTCATAATATTCACCTCATTAAAGTTTTTCTATTTCCTTTTCAATGAGTGCTATACTTTATTATCAAATATTTGACTTATTTAATTTTATTTGTTCTTCTTGTATTAACCTCATGTACTGAGTTTGTGACAAGAAATCTCCACTTTTGACAGCTTCATCATATTTTTGCTTATAAGAATCTAAATTGCTTACTGTTCCACTGTTTGGAGTACTTACAGTAGGTTTTGGAGTATCATTCAACAAATCTGTAACAGTTTGTTTTTTTGTTTCATCTGCTGTTTCACTTAGCAATTCAATAAATGTTTGTGCAATTTCAACAGATTTATCTTTATTAGATGTTACTACTTTCTTTAATACTTTTTCATATTTTGATTTTGGAACATTATTACTTTCAAATAAATCTCTTACTGCATACTCACTTTCTTTTAAAGCTAACTGATTTTTTCTCTCTTCTAATTGCTTTTTTTCTGATTCTCTTAATTCATCATCTGTCATTTTTGATTTTTTGAAATCATCGTATTCTGTTTGTAAAGAGTTTAAACTCGTTTCAGTATTTTTAAGTTTAGTTGCTACATCGTTATATTTATCTTTTGGAATAACTAATGTTGCTAATCCTTGCTTAATTGCTTCTACTCTTTCCTCATTGGTTGTATAAGTTTCATCGCTTAATACGTTTTCAATAACTTCATTCATTTCTATAACCTTTCCCACACATTATGTTTTTATAGTAGTCACATCTCTACTTTAGTGTGTCATACACTTTATGCTCGGTATGATGAGCAAATTTAACTTATGGTTGGATAGGCAGGACTTGAACCCGCAATTTCTACATCCCAAATGTAGAGCCTTACCAAATTTGGCCACTATCCAATATGGTTGCTGACATGGGAGTCGAACCCATTATTTACAGGGTATGAGCCTGTTGTGATTATCCGTTTCACTCATCAGCAATATGGCAAATCGACTAGGACTTGAACCTAGACAAGCAATTTTGGAGATTGCTATGCTACCATTACATCATCGAAATATGGTGCTGGATGATAGAATCGAACTACCATATACTGCTTACAAGACAGTAGGTCTACCATTAACCTAATCCAGCATATTAGAGGATTACTCCTCTTTTTTTGGCTCGTCACTATTTTCTTCCTGTTCCTTTGAAGAAGTTTGAACTTTGTTTTCATTTAATTGCTTATTTACTTGTCCAACAAATAGTTTAATCCAATTTTCTATGCCACCATAAAATTCCATTGATTTATTAAATGTTTCATTTGGATCACTATATAATCCACTTGTTGTCATAGCAACATCTGGCGATACACCACTTTGAATTTGATTCATCATTCCTTGTGATTTAACTAAGAAATTGTCTGATTTATTTCTTGTGAATTTTTGGTCTATATCTTTTAATGTTAATGTTTTAATTTCACTATTTGGTGCTAACCGACATATTCTAAGTATCATCTTAAGTTCTGGTTTAGAGCAACGTTTAAATTCCATTTCATCGCCATCAGCTCTTGCATCAGCCATTGTCCAACCTTCGCCTAAATATCTAGCTTGTCCTGTGTCTCCACCGCTAGCTTTATCACTGTTTTTTGGTATTCCTACAATATTCAAAGCTGTATTAAATAATCTATCGTGAATTATCTTTGTATTTGCATGGTTTATTTCATTAGAAATCAGTTTTAAGTCAGCATTTTTTCCTTGTTCTGGTGACCATAACTTTATAGCTCCTAAATATAACATATTTTCTAATTCTTCTTTATCAATATCTTGATTTATAAATACAAGCAAACTTTGCACGAATTGTTCAAGACCATCTATTTCATCAGATGTAACACTATTTATTTTATTTAGAAGGTCGATAACTACTTCTATAATCCCTAACCTTGCTTTGTTTAAATAATATTCAAATATAGGTATTTCACCTAAAACATGCCATTTAACAAATTTCACATCAAATGCCATATTTGGACTACCACTTGTCAATTTATAAAAGGCGTTATTTGTATAAATATTACCTCTTACAGTTGTATCTTTAACTCCTCTAGTATAAGTACATCCAAATAGTCTTTTATGTGGTAAACTACTTGAATAAACAATAAATGTAGTTTTGCTATCTAAATTTTCTATACTAAATGGACTATCTTCATTTATATCTGGAAGAACTAATCTATGACCAATTCCTGCAATGTATAAATCCTCTGCAAGTTCTGTGTCTTTTGGATATTTATCCTCTGCTAACATGTAACTATTTAATGCACCAACTTCTACATTAGCAACATCACCACGTTGTACATATTGAATTGGCTTTCCAAATACAAAACTTTTTTTAAATTCAACTAAGAAATAAGCATTATTTTCAACAACTTTATTGTTGATAGTTGGTCTTACTTCTTTTACTTTTTCTAATATTGGTTGAAATCCCTTATAATATTTTTCCAAATAATCTATTTCTCTAGAATTTTGCAAATGAATACTAAATATATCATTTAATATTTCTGCAATCGTTTGTTCATTCATATCTTCTGGTTCATAGTCTGCATATATTATTTTTCTACCATATAACCTTTTATCTTCTTTAACTTGTGCGAATGGTTCTTTAGTAGGTAATTGTGCATTTGTGTTGTTTTCAACTGAAATTTCAGTTAATATTGTTTTTTCATTTTGCATTTTTTCACCACTTTTTTCATACTTTGGCATTCCCAAAAAATAAAAATGTGGGAACACAACAATAAAATATATATTTACGGTTATGCTCCCGTATAGCACAAAGGACCTGCAAGGAAAAAAATAAGTCCTTCGACTATATTTATATCTTAAATACCAATATATTGTTAGTGATGAAGTATAAAAGTCCAACAAATATTGGACTTTTGATATTAAAAAATTCTACGGAATGCTTTCGCTTTTGGCAAAACATATTTTCCAAATATAATTTCTCCAGCATACATACAAACTGAATCAATACCATCATCATGTAAATTAGGTTTATCAAATGAATACTTTGTTATATTGTCCATCATTCTTCCTATATCAGTATTTGATCTGACAATTGACTTATCAGGAAATACAACTTGCTTTTGTACTATTCCACGATTATTCTTGATGCGTTCCTCTTTCTTAACTGTATTATATTTCTCAATAATAGTACACCAATATATATTTCTAGCATGTAATCTATCCTCTAGTAATCTTTTTAATGATGTATCAATGTTATTTTCTATAACAAGTGTTGTGATTCGATTTTCTATTATTTTTTCAATAATTTCGGCATATAAATCATCCATTGGTTTCTGTTTATAAATAGCATCTATTAAATAATGATTTCCGTTGTTATCATTTTTAAAAATTGGCATAGATACATTATCTTTACCCTTTCTTGCTGTATCTAATGTTGCCATTGCATTTGATGTTAAATTTACATTTAATAATTCTTCGTTTGTATATGTTCTAATACATTCCCATGCAAATTCTCGACCTGTAGGAGCTATAGGGCATTGCTGATAAACGCAACTAAATAGGAATGCGTCTGTATTTTGTTCTATTTGCTCTGCTATTTCTTGCGGATATACTTCTGGACATGTAGTTTGATGTTCACTATCTAACATAGGAACACGAATAACTATCGTTGAATGGTCTTCACTTTCCATTACATATGGATTGTCTGTCTCTTTTAACAAAGACACTTTATTTCTATCTTCAATAACTCTATTTAATATATCTTCTGGTGTCCATTGTGTACCAACAAATATGAATTTACATCTTTGTCCATCACGTCTATTCCACCACTCTGTCAGCCATTTATCATATATTCCCTTATGAATGCTTTCACTATTTGCCTCTTCTGCACCTTTCGTCATATCATCAAATATAATTGCAAATGAAGCTCTTTCACCTGTAGTTGAACCACTACGAGTACGAGCTATATGATTTGATTTCGGAACATTTGCATTTTTGATTTTCCAGTCAGATTCTCTTTCTACTTCAAATGGCTTGCCATTATATAACTTGAACAACGGAAATATTTCAGCAAATTCTGGACCAGATATAATTCCTTTAACTGTTCTACTAAAACCAAGTACTAATTCATCAGAATAAGACATTCGTATTACCGAATTATTTATACTTAAACCATAACCCCATGCTGTAAATAATGTAGCTAGATAGGATTTTCCCATTGATGGGGCATAGGAAACAATGATATATTGCAATCTATCATCAAAAGCAATTCTATTTAGAGCATCTACATATGGCTTTAATACTTGCCTACGATTAGCCAACACCTTTTTAGATTGATTCCATTCGATGTAGTCTACAAAACATTCAAAATCACGTCTTGCACAAAAACAATATGTCTTCTTATAACAATCAAAAAAGAAAGCCATATTTTCAATAGAACTCCCTTCAACTAATTTTTCTAATATAGGAATTAGTTTATGTTTTGCTACTTTAACACTGCCTAATTCATCTTTTTTATACATTTCGTCAAGAATACTCAAAGCACTATTGCACCATTGCAATTTATCTGCTTCTTTAATTTTTGGAGATTTAAGAACAGATAATATATCATTAAATGTTTGTTCTAATGATGTTTCTTGCTTTTGAAGTTGTATTTTATCTCCAACTTTTAAACTCATTTTATCACTCTCTCTATTTCCCTTTAGAGAGTGCTACACTTTTACATTTTCTATTTTAAATTAAATATTTTTAATATGTCATTGCCTGCATATGTTGTTGGTAATTGTCCATTCCATTTTTCAATGAATTGTTTCATTAACACTTCATCAGTTACATTTTGTTTTAACAATTCATTCGCTTTGTTTGTAGCTTCTGCTTCAACGATTTTTTTCTCTGCCTCTACTTTAGCTTTTTCTAATTCTTGTTGTGCGGTTAATACATTTTGTTCGGATACTGCTTTTTGTTCAATTGCTTGGTTATAGGCTTCGCTAAAATCAAAATTGTTAATTGCTACTGATACGCTATTAATACCATATGTCTTAATTCTTTCATCTAAAGTATTATTGATATCAAGTGATATCTCACTTCTCTTTGTAACTAACTCTTCTGATGTATATTTTGAGATAACACCTTTAATTGTTTCTTGAATAGCTGGTTCTAATACAGTTTCTTTATAACCTGTTCCTACCTTTTTATACAAGTCAACTACCTTATTTCCATCAATTTGATAATTAATAGAAACTTTGATGTTATTTACGATTTGCATATCCTTTGTAGAAGTTGATAATACATCTTTATTTTCATATTTTTGTACTTTAATATTAATTTTCGTTACTTTATCAAATGGGCTTTTAAAAACAATTCCCTCATTTTTAGTACTATTTATTATTTTTCCAAATCTAGTTTTAATTCCTATTTCTCCAGTTCTAATTGTCGAAAAACAACCAAACAACATAGTTAATAAACATAATAAACTCAATAGCATTCTTTTTCTTAGTTTCCACACTATAATCCAATCGCTTTCATCTGGAGCTTTTCCTATTCCTAAAGTCACTGCAACTATTATTGTTAAAATTAAGCTAAATATA
Source organism: uncultured Bacilli bacterium (assembly GCA_910578745.1). Taxonomy (GTDB): domain Bacteria; phylum Bacillota_I; class Bacilli_A; order RF39; family UBA660; genus CATOJL01. The sequence continues at coordinate 14,477 of CAJTSN010000011.1, read as the reverse complement.
ACTAATCCCACTATTCTTCACCACCATTTGTTTGTTCTAATCTTTCAGCACGAACTTTATTAATAATATCAATTAGTTCGTTACGACCAACACTATCAGTTACCTCAATATTTTCATTTCTTACTATTTCCCATAATTCATTGTCAGTACATTCTTCTAATGGCTTAACAACATCTCCGTCATCGTTAGTATCAATACTATCTAAATATGCTTTTTCTTCCTCTTTTGTTGCTTTCTTAACTAACTTATTCTTGATTCTTTCTTTTGCTAAATTGTCATCGCATTCGAATACTTGTCCTTCTTCAATTTTTACTTGCTCTGCGTATGTTGCACCGGTCGTTTTATCACCGAATTTTTGAATTGCTTTTACTATCATTTTTTATTCCTTCTTTCTTAAATTTCGCTTGGTATATGTAATATAATTGAATTCCCTGATTTTGCTTTTTCTTCAATAATTTCATCTAGTTGTTTTTTTACTTCTAACGTTTTATCATCTGTTGAATATTTTCCAACAACTACGCCATTATCTATAATGATTACATTCTTTAAGTTTTTATCTTTAAAATAATCATCTTCAATATTGAAATACTTAACTAACTTGTCCAACATTTGCTTTTTTGGAATTTCTTGGTTGTTGTACACTCTGGTAACGCTATCTCTATAGCTATTCCCAATTTCTCTAATAAATTCTTCTAAAGTCATTTTTTTATTATCTAATAAAGCCTGTAATTTATCTCCTATAAGATAATTTTCTTGTCTTTGTCCTATTGCTATACTTCTAGCATAAGTTGTCAAATTGCCATCTTGACTAAATATTAATATGCTATTCATTTTCTATTCCTTCTTCCTCTTCAATCAATTCATAACTATTTATATTTTGATATTCACTAAAATAACCTAATCTATAGCCTGTTATAGATAACCTATACTTTTTATTAATTTCTAAATTTCCATAAATATCAGCACTATTAAACTTTCCTTTAAAAAACAGATCCGAAACTTTGTAAGTCTTTCCACCACAATTTACTAAATATAGTTCGTCATCACTCCCGCTAGGACGTTTTATCCATTTATCTTTAACAACACACTCAATAGTTTGCTCATTCATATACCCTAAGCAACCTGTACAAGTAAATAATAAGCAAAAGCCTATTACAATAAATAAAATTTTTTTCATATAATCACTGCTTTCTACTAAATCTTTTTTTCAACTTATCGAACCCTACAATTACTGACGAAAATATTACTATTAATAATATAAAGGGAAGAAATAATGTTGCTCCTATAACAAATAATATAAATAAAACTATCATAAATATAGATAAGCCAATAAACATCAATAATTCACTCATTTAATATCACCTACTTTTTTCATTAATTTTTTTAGTTCTTTTTGTCCTTCTTTTCCAACTGGTGCTACCATATTAATTAATGTCCCCTGTGATAAGCCTAATGCCTTTTCCCATATGCACAGTTGTTTTGGTCGCAATGTATGCTTATTATCTACTTGGTTAAGAAAATTACTTATATTTTGTTTTGTTGTGATGCTATCAATACCTATTTTTTTCTTTACTAAGTTGATATTGTCTGCGAATTGCTGTAATGTCCATTTTCTTTTTTTTAGTAAGATTTTAATATATTCGTTAACATCTATCATCTGCATATCTCCAAATAAAACCTCCTGCTGTTTTTCTTCTTCCTTTGCAAACAGATGATATGTTTTGGGCACTTATCTTTAATTCTCTAGATGCTTCATTTATTCCACACCAAATTCTCAATTTATTTTGATTAATATCATATTGTTCAATAGTAACTGATCTATTATTTTCTGCCCCCTTTATTCCTGGATGCGAAATAGCTTTTTTTAAACCAGTTTTATGTGCATGAATTTGATTTTCTGATGCTGTATTCCATTCTAAATTATCAACACAGTTATTTGTTTTGTCCCCATTTTTATGGTTTACTTGTGATTTGTTTTCTGGGTTGGGTATAAATGCTTGAGCCACTAATCGATGAATCAATTTTCTTTCAATTTTATTATTTTTTGATAAAGCAACTGTTTTATATCCGTTCCATTGATTTCCTTTTTTTAACATTTTAGGTTTATTTAGGTATATTTTTCCAGTCCAGCAAAGTAGGCTTTTAACATTTCCAAAATTACTAATTTGATATTTTCCTTCATAGCCTTCAATGTCTTTCCATATTTCTTTCATACTATACCTCTCTTATATATTTGATGAATTCGTTATATAATCCTTCTTTTTCTAGGATTAAATATAGTTCTTTAACTAACATAAAAACTCCTTTCATTGCCAACTTGAAAAGGAGTCTATTATTTGATATAATATGAAAGAATCCAATTCAATTGGGTTTATTGATTTCAGATAGAAAAGTGTACCTTATTGACCGTCAAATCATAAATGCACTTTCTATCTTTTTTTATTTGTTTTTGCCTATTAAATATCTAATATATTCTGCAATACCCATGTTGTTTTGTTTTGCTTGTTTTGCTAGTTCTTTGTGCTCATCCTCATCAAAACGAACGCTTACATTTATCTTTTTAGGTTTTCCACTAGCATATGGACGCCCTTTTTTACCTTCTTCCCTCATATTCTCCTTTCTACCTTATTGACGTCACTATTATTATATTATAATGACGTCGTTATGTCAATGTTTATTCTAACCATTTTAAAATAATTATACTTCTAGCACGACTTGGAGTTGTTTTTATATACCCTTTTTCTTCTAATATCATTAATTTTTTAAATACAGTATTTATATCACATTTTAGTAATTCTGCGAGTTCTCTCAAAGAAGGCGGATAACCATTTGTATTGATAAAGTATACTATGGCTTCTAATGTTTGTTTTTGTTTTATTGTAAGCATGTCTCCTACTCCTTTAATTTAATAAGGCAGTCTATAATTCCTTCTAACTTCAATGATGGATATTGCCTCATTGCTTCAAATATAGTCATATTTTTTAATATTTCTATCACACTTTTATATGTCAGTCTTGTTCCTTTGATTATTAGTTCTCCACCACAAATATTTTTATCTTTTGTAAGCATTATTCCACCTCACCTAACAACCACAATAAGCATTCAAGCTCTGTCCTTTGATTTATTTTAGGATTCTTCTTCAAATATTCTATTCGTTCCTTTATTTCTTCTTTGGAACGTATTGTCCTATTATCTTGATAATAATCAAAGAGCATCTTATATTGAGCATAACAACTATATAATGGTTTTAAATTATCTTGAATTTTATCATTCATATATTATCCACCAACCTTATATGCCATATTTTCGAATTGTTCATGTGTTAGAACCTTATCTACACAATCTTCTATATCATCAAAATCAATAAACCAGCCTGAATATGTATAAATCGTAGTTCCTTTTATTTCAGTAATATAATGCTTGTCTATAAAGTCTCCTGGTTCTAATAATTCACCTAATTTATAACTAGGTTCTTTTAAAACTGTAATCCATTTTTTTATATGTCCTTTGTTAAATTTGACTAAGTAAATAGCCTGTCTACCGTCTTGAAAAGTTACTATTTTATGTATAGTACCTATTCCTTCGTTTGTTCTTACATACATCCCAACTTTTAATTCCATATATTACTTCCCATCTATAATTGTTTCATAATCGCTTGGTTCTTGTGATTTATTTACCCACTCTGTCATTTTAAATTCGTTATATAAATCTATACTTACTCTTTTTCCTTTCGAAGCTATCCACGGATTAAATGTATAATAATTCTTATTTTTTTCTTTATGTTTATGGATAACATCTTCTTGTATTAAATCGTCAAGAATTTTAATTGTGTTTCTTTCAGTTATGCCAAATATTTTAGATATACTTTTATTTGTTAAATAAATGCCATTATTGAATCTTAATATTCCATCCATATATCCAACATACTTAAGTAATAAACATATATATTTTCCGTGTTTACTTAACATACTTACAGCTTGGTCATTTACCTTAACAAATCTTTTTTTTATCTCTTTAGTATCTTTAAAATAATCTACCGAACCTTTACGTAAGATTCTATCTCCACGTCCTACCTTAACAAGAACTTCTTCATCTTTTATTTCATAAACAATTACGCCATTCTCATCCGCTATATATTTTTCCATATATCACCTATTTTCTATGTCGTACAGGGACATACTTTTATAGGACTTTTATGTCGCACAGTGACATGGTATCAAAGCACCATTTTATACTTATTTTATAAGGCCTAAATGCCTATTTTTGAGTAGTTTACTCCTCTATATCTGGGATTACCTTATATATATTGATTATTGTATAATCTATAATTTTTCTAATGCTACAGTATAAATAACATAATAATTGCTCCGATTTCACTATGATTTTTGAATAATTTAAAAAATAAACATTTTTTACACGATTATTTGAATTCTTTTGTTATTTTGTATATATTTTTGAGGGTAAGTAGCACCCATATAATCTTTTAAAAATAGGGTTGGGGTATATGTAAAGCATTAAAACGAACGGTAACATTACAATATATTTGTTATATATATGGTGGAATAGTTGAAAGTACAAAATAATAGTGTTGCATAATAAAAGCACCATAAAATGATGCTATGCGTTCAAAAAAATTTTTTAAAAAGTTTATTTTAAGATTATACAGACACACATGAGGTTGTTACTATTCGCACGCATATACATACACATATACACATTACTATATATACTACATCATACTATCCATAATACATAATCATATATATGTTATATACTGCAATAGTCCTATAATACTAACTAAATAATAAAACTTAATATAAGCCAAATAGTTAGCAAAGAATAGTGTAATATACATTGCACTCTAACACAAATATTTTATATATCATTACAATAAAATAATTAAATATAAATAAAATAATTGTAATGAAATACATTGACTTTTTATAAAAAAAGAGTATAATAATATATAGAGATAAGGAAATGGGAAACTCTAAAAAACATAAAGAAAGGAGCTGATAAAATGGAGAAGTTAAAGCAAGTGAATTTGTATAATCTAATAAAAATAATAGCAATTATGATTATGTTTCTAGCCACACCAATTGTATTATTACATAAAAGCATAAAAAAATATGTTCAAGTTCCAGTCACTAAACTAATAAGAACTATGAACATATAAAGTGAACCTGTACAATTTAATTAAAATAATTGTATAGGCGAAAAGGTTTCCCTTTTCTATCTCTCATTATATA
>CAJTSN010000011.1:0-9218 GCA_910578745.1 uncultured Bacilli bacterium | reverse complement strand
CACAAATACTACATGGTATGAAATAACAAATAAAAATAAAAAAGGTGAATCAATCCAAATAGAAATTACAGAATGTTATCCAAATAACGAAAGTACATCAAGTTTACCAAATTTATGGAAAAAAGTTGGGTTCACTGAAAAACTTTATAAAAACTACTTATGTTGTGATACATATGTAACAGACAAAGATGGCAATTGTTGGACAAGATATAACCCTACTACTAAACTATCAGAAGATAAAAAAAGAGAAATTATTAACTTTGATTGGTTGTTAGAAGTATCAAAAGAAAACAAAGAAAAAATTTTAAACGAAATATATAGAAAATTTATGGAAGTTGAGTAATATGATCTATAATATAATAAGTACACAGACCTTGCAAACAGTACAATTTTTTGAAATTATAAAAGATGGAGGTATTAGAAGATGAATAAAACATATTGTGTTATAAGAGTATCTACAGACTATCAAACATACGAAAGACAAGCTGAAATATTAAAAGAACATGGATATATAAATGGTGTAGATAATTGTGAATACATAGAAGAAACTTACACAGGAAAAACAGTGAAAAGACCCATATTTGATGATTTGATACATAACAAAATACAAAAAGGCGATACAATTGTGGCTACTGAATTATCAAGAATTTCAAGAAGTGTTAAAGATTGGAGTGAACTTGTCGACTTTCTATTATACAAAAAAGAAGCGAATGTTATTATATTTAAAGAAAATATGCATCTTAAAGCTAATGGTGAAATGGATGCGATGACAAAATTTATATTAAATATGTCAGCCATATTTGCACAATTTGAAAGAGATATTATAAGCGAAAGAACAAAAGAAAGTTTAAGAGCCAAAAAAATAAATGGGACAAAGTCAGGTCGTCCGATTGGAAAACCGAGAAGCAACTGGAGTTCGAAAGAAAATTTTATCAAAACAATTGAATATATGATAAATAATAACGTTGGTCAAGCAAAAGCAACTTTGTTATGCCATTATCCCAAAGATACATTCCAAAAAGATATAAAAAAATGTTATATCAAATATAATACTAAAAACTATCAAGAAATCTTAGAAAAAATAAAAGAGGATACAACAGCATGGGAACTGTTTCACGATTAATGTATAATATACACTAAAAATATAAGCAACTGTAAATGGTTGCTTTTTGAATTATTACAATTATCATTTTTTTACTATCCCTTGAAATTCAATTTTATATACTATATAATTGTATTCGAGATACATGAGATAGTTAGGTGTTTTACTCTGTTCTGCTCATCTTTAGATGATAGAATTGAGGTGATTTCTATGATTAATAAAATTATAGAAAGGATTAATTCTCTTGGAATTAGTAGTTGCTTTTGTAACTATTGTATTTTATACAATCTTAGTCCTTAGAAATAAGGATTAATCTTAAACGAAAACACCGAATCAACATTGAAACGGTGCTTTCGCCTGTTTTAGACAGAGATTGCACCTAACAGGGAAATGTCGAGTGTATCTCTTTTTTTATTATATGAAATTTCTTTCACTACATACATTCTAACATATTGTTGTATAACAGTCAAACTTTTTCCAATGGTTTTATTGGCTTGGAAAACTTTTTCTTACTATCTTGAATTACTATGGTTGCATTTGGCGATCCACCGCTTGGAACTTTTATGTCTAAATTATCACCACGTTTCAATTCTTCGTTAGTGCTATAATAATATATCTTATTCTTTGTATGTGGTGATTTTGTTCCAATTGTCACTCCTACTACTTTATCCATTTAACTTAACAGCCCCAAATTTTAACACATCTTCCTTATCAATATAACCACTGATATCAATTTGAATATCTTTTTTCTCCTCATATTCAATTACTTTTCCGCCAATTTGTTCTGCTATAGATTGTGCTTGTTCTTTATCCTCAAAAATTTTCGACTTTGTTAAAAACTTACTTGTTTCAAACCCAAATACGTTAAAATTTTCATATACATGTTTTTCATATATATTAATACCAATTACATCTGCTTCTATATTACTAACATAATAATTATTTATCTTCACTATATACACTTTATTCCATCCCTTCTTGTATTTTGTCTGGTACTGATTCAGGCTCTGTTGAGTCTGGAGTAGCTTCCCCTACTTGATTTATATATATGTTTAATTCGTCCATATTTGTTTCTCTCCAATAACTATCATCTGTAAACGCTAACCAATATTTATCATTAAATCTTTTATAGCCTTCTAATATTCTCCATTTTTTTGAAACATTATCCCATATTGGTTTTCCTATATAACTATTTAATTCTTCATTTTTAATCATTTTCTTTTGTCTCCTTCATTGTTTTTTCTTTTAGTCTTGCTCTAACTATTCTGTTTAAGTAATTACTGTTTCCTCTAGTATAAAATTCATCACTGTAACAATGTAAAATTTTTTTCAAAAATGAATTTTTTACAATCTGCCTTTGATATTTTGATTTATAGCTTTTACTCACTTTCTTGCATCTCCTCATATTCCCCCTCTATAATATTATCTTTCTTTAATGCTTGTAATTGTTTTTGAATATCGTCCACATCGGTCTTAACAGTAACCTCATGTTGTATAGGTTGTTGTGCTTCGACTTTTCCCATTGTTTTTTGCAAATACATAGCTGATATTTCTCTAACTTCTCCTAATAATCCACCTGTAGCTAATACGCCTAACAAATAAGAATGTATATAGTCCATAACTTCTTTTTTATTAGCATCAACTAACCAATTATTGTATGTACTTCTGCTTATTCCCATAAATATTGAAAAGCTTTCCACTGTTGGGGGAAATTTTTTTATTTCATTTATTTTATTTATCATATCCAAATAAAGGTTAAAACCAATCATGATTTCTTGTGGTGTATATGTAATATTTCCTGCATTTGCCACTTCTAACATACTTCTCTGTGCAATTAAGGACATTATCTGTATATTATTTACTTTTTCTTCACCTTTTGATTTCAATAAGTTAACAATATAATTAGTAAGTTCATTTGTTTTTTGTCTAAGCGTTGGTAACATTTGTTCTTTAGATTCTTCTCTAATTTGGTTTATAAGATTTTCTCTTTCTAGCAATTTTTTATCCCTATTACCTTGAAATGCTTTTTCTCTTTTTTTCTTTGCTTCCTCTGATTGCTCTCTCATTTTTTCCATTCATTTCTCCTTAAAAATTTGACGTACTTCTCATCTTTATATAAACCATATTTATCCTTTTCCAACTCTTTCCAATCATCACCTTGTTTGATTTTTTCTCTTTCTCTTGAACTTCCAGTTTGCCAGTCGGAGTATTCCCACGTATCTTTTTCTAACATTTTATAATATAAGTTTTTATCACATCTACATTGCTTATAATATAACCACATCACATAATCGTCCCACGTTTCGAATTCAACCTTATGTCTTGCGTATTTATGATTTAAAAAAGATATGAAAGTACGATTATATTTACTCTTGTACCCCATTTTTTTCATCTCGTATTCTTTCTAATTGTGTAATCCACCCAACTATTTCAAATGGGATATTCCTCAATTCTTCTTCTGGACATTCTGGCAAGCCTAATAAAGATAATTGGGATTGTATATGCTTTAATATTTTGTATAATGTATCCACCTCATCAACTTTATTTTGATATAGTGCTAACAATTGTTTATTTGATTGTGTTTGCTTATCTAGTTGTTCTTGCATTTTCCTATTTATGCCTTCACTAATCAAATAACATCCTAAAATAATAAATATCGGAATCAGTATTATTTTAATCACCATTAACATCAACTCTTTCTATATAAATTTCTGTACGAGGATTATCTCTATCAACATATACACGGCTTCCATCATGTGAATAAACTATATTGCTATTATCATCTTCTAATACGCCATAATGGACTAACATATCGGTTGTAGCCTCTAGTAAATTGTTCAAATCAACTCGTCTCTTGGTAGGCATATAGTAGATACATTTTAAATTGACGGGGATTCTTATATATGGTTTGGGCTGTCTTAATACAGGAATAAATGGTTCACAGTCTTTTTCATATTGCCTATATAATTTACTTGGTATTATTATAGGTCTACCCTTTACTGTAATAATTTGTTGTGAATTCTTTTTTGTTCGAGGTGGTATATTTATTGTAAATTTAATCATCCCAATAATCCTCGTCGCTCTTATAAAGATCGATTTCGTAAATATTCTTAATGAAATTCTTTAATTTATCGATGCGACCTTCTCTATCCTGCAAAATATTATCTAATTCATCAATTTTTTTCTTCTTTTCTTCTATTTGCTTATCTAATTTTTCAATATCGATTTCCTTATTAAATTTAGCAATCCGTTTCATTGTCGTATCATCAAGTGTTATATTTTCTGATTCCGCAAAACTTCTAATTTCTGCACTCATTGAACAAGTACGGTCTGGTAGCTTCATGCGTTGTCCTTCTAAGGTTTCATAATCTATATATCCTTGTTGTATTCTCATTCCAATCAAAACTCCATGAAAATATTGAATGTCTTTTTCACTATAAATTAGTATATTTCCTATAACATTTTTATATTTTTCTTCTTTTTTCTTTACTTTTGCCATTATTTCACTTCTTTCTGTATAAAAAGAGAGAATTATATTAGTTCTCCCTTCGTTGTTTATAATTTTTGGTGTTCGTGATAGGATTCGAACCTATATGGATTTCTCCATAGCATTTTAAGTGCTACATGTCTGCCATTTCATCACACGAACATATCAATCCACCTTGCGTGCATTCGCACATGGAGTGGACAAACAATTTAATGAATTCTCGTAGTTCACTATCACGGCTCGTTTTTAGATTTCACGTTAACACAAACTTACAAGTTCTTAGAATACAATTGTTGAATATTCAGTAAAAAACTTGCCTAAACCTTAGCCTTTATCGTAGCTTATCACGTCGAACTTTTTGGATGTCGACTACCTCTATACCTAAACAGGTCATGACCCCTGTCGCAATAGTCATATTTAAAACCAACTGGAAACCTCCCTTACCCAGTCGGACTTTGCCTAACCCTTAGACACTGTTAGACGTTCCACGATGGTAGTTGTTATTGCCTTATAGACAATATAGAAATAATATAAAGTTAAGCATATTTAATCCCCATTTCACAACTCATTTCCTACCAAATATCGCGATTTATGAAGGTTCTTGATATTGTGTACTTACTTAACTAGGTCGATTTCTTTTATATTATCTCTATATCACCTATAAAGATGATATGGCATCAGCTATCAATATTGTCTTCTATTTTGTGTATCATAACATTAATTATGACCGCCGAAGCTAGGCTGGGGATACCAATTCCCATTTGATACAAAGGTCATCAACCTTACGTCTTAGTTTTTTTAGATGTTTGACTTTACAACCATCATTAACAAGGCTTTCTAAACCGTAATTTAATACGTTAAAACTTGTACGACTATTTATGTATCTAGTATCTAATAGGAACAATAATCACAATTATTTGTCCTCTGATCTAATAGACACTGTACTACTTATAAATCTATCAGTCATTTACAAGTAGTACACTATTTATTAACGTTCTTTGATAATTTGTTAAGTAGTGCTTCTCACACTAATTCACTATAGCCATTTATTATTCGACCACTAGCAAATAATAGTCCTGATAGATTGCGACTCTATTTCCTCTATTACCTAACTTATCAAAAATGCAGGTAACTACGGATCACTTAAGTCCATAGCCCACCATTTCCAACAAGTCTAAAACTACATTGGACTCTTTACCAACAACTTTCACCAACTTTAGAAATTAAAATTTGTTTGTTTTTAAACCATTTTTAATCAATTATCTTCCAGTTATCATGCAGATTTTGGCTACTTGTACCAGTTTCTAATCTTATACATCTATCACTAGATATCAACTGCAATATTGACTTATTGGTATTTTTGCTTTCACTCTACAACACCACATTGCATTACTACTAACAAATTTTCTCATTCCTTTTCTACTAGGAACAGTCTTATGATTGTCAACGATTAGTCCTGTGTCTTATAAAACTCTATAATGAACCACTATTATCTCTTTTCCTACTTTGTAGGTCTTCACTTTCCTGTCATCAGGCAAGTGTACTCAATCCCCTTTAAAATCGCTCTCAAAGGTAATAAGAACAAGATAATATGTATACTATATTGCATTATAGTCTGTCATATACTTTACTTAACAAATTATCAAAGAACATTAATTTGGTTGGCTAACTAGGATTTGAACCTAGAACCACTGCTTTATAAGAACAGCACTCTTACCAATTGAGTTATTAGCCAATATTAAGGAAGTACGAAAGGAGGTCTAAATACTTCCTTTAACTTAGAAAGGAGGCGATTCTCTTACTAGAAAGAATCTCATATTGTGATATTTCTATCACGATTATAGTGTAACAAATTGATTGCTCCGATTTCACTATGATTTAATTATTTTTTTTAGTTTTTTATAATTTTTATTCCATATTTGACTAAGACTTGTTATTCCTTTTCCGCTGATATAATTTTCTCCTGCGACTTCTTCTACTGCTCTTGTAGGAGACAAACCATTCAACATTTTTAAATAAATCCTATATTCTATTTGACAATTGGATAGTTTAGATAAATTATCTTTATACAATTGCATTTTGCTTTTTTTATATTCAATTATTCTCGTTAGATTCTGCCAATCTCTTTCATCATGGCAATCACGTTTTGCTTCTTCCAACATTTTTATTTCAATATCAAGATCATTTATGTATTTAATGCATTCCAAAAATGTCACCCCTTTGCTTCGTTTTTCTTCTTAACTTTAACCAACTCTTTCTCTGCTTCTTCTAGCTGTCCAATTATTTCCTCTTTTAACTCTTTTAAAAACTGTACTTCCCATTCTAGTTGTTGTTCTCGTGTTAGAGGTTTAATAATTATTTCATTATCCATTTAATCCCCACCTTAAAATATAAAATGTTTCACTATCTTAATAATTTATTATTCAAAAAATCTTTTATTTATCACCATCTACTTTCTCTAAAAATTCAACATCATAAGCATGTTTTACTTGCCCAGTTTTAAGATTTTCAATATGTACAACTGTTGAACACCCAACTTTAAAAGGTATTGATACTACTGCATATATGTCGTCCGATTTGGCTATTCCTTTTACTATTTTTACTTTGTCCCCAGATGCTATCATTAAATATCATCTACTTTCTCTACTAAATCAGCTTTTATTAAATCGTATAATAAATCTAAATTAAATGTTTCATCGATTTCATCATCATTCGCATTGAATCCACCAACTAATGAATTTTTAACTTTGCTATCCCTCCAGTTAACAATTAATGAAAATGTATATTGAGGACAGTATTTATTATCGGATTTATAAGTTTCTTCTGTGTAATATGTTTCGTTTGTGAGATTACTCTTATCAAATCCATACTTTTCTAATTCTTTTAAATCAACACTATCTTTTATCTTTAACACTATCTCACCTCTTTATATCTCTACCTGTCATCTTAACCAAAACCAAGCCTAACAACGCTATTTCTAACTGATTCATTATCAATGCTACAACTGTCATCATAAATAGTAGTATTATGCTTATTATATTTAAAATCTTATACATTTATTTCAACTCCTTAATCTAGTAGGCTCTAAACCATACTTCTTTGTCTTCTTTTATTTTATAAACTATTTTTTTCTTTTCTCTGTCATATTTTCTTTCAAGATTATCTTTCAAATAATTAACAAGATTTGCTGTAGCGAATATATATCCATTTTCTTGTAAATCTATCATTCTAGCTGTGAAATCTTTATCAAAATTTTTATTTGGTCTTAAATTAAATATATCTACTTTATGTCGTACATCTTTAAAATAATTTTTCATTTCCTTATCTTTATCCCAAATATATTGTTCTAGTATATCAATGATTGGTTGTATTTCTTTAACATCTATGCTTGTCTTAATCAAATCATCGTTAGCATCAAAACTAATCCCATAACAACCATTTTCGATCTCATATCCTTGTCTTTTTAATTCATCTATTAGTGGTTGATAATATTCGTTATTTCCTAATATTTGCATTTCGTCTTTTCCTGTTGTTCCTACATAGGTTCTATATGCCATTTTATTTCCACTCCTTCTATTTTTTTTGAAAAGTTCTATCACTTTCTAATCAAATATTGACATCTGTATTTTTTCGTTTTTAAATCTTTTTTCTAATTGAGATAAAGTCATATTGGGTTTAAATGTATTATGACTATCTTTTTCCATTTGCTTCAAAGTACTCCACAAATCAGGATAATTTCTATATAGATTTTTTAATTGTCCTATACTTTGCTTAGGACAAAACCAACAACCACCTCTAAAAGAGGTTTCATATATAGGACTTAATAGATTATGTTCTCGGCATATTTCCATCGCCTCCCTTTCGGTTATTTTTAAATCATAAAGAGGGGCAATATGTGTATTGTGATTTAATCTGTTATATCTAACTGGCTCATCATAAGCTATTCCCACGTATTGAATAACTGGTTCATTAAATTTTTTAAGATATTGTCTTATTGGTTCTATTTTCAATCTTGAATTACACCATGCTCCAATAACATACGGAAAGCCGTAATTATCTCCTATGTGGTTGCCTTTTTGTTTAACTTTATAAAATTGATCTATAAATGTGATCTTAGATTTAACATCTTTGACCTCTATGTTATATTTATCTTTTAATATTTTTTTGGCTCTAGGAATAAATTCCTTCATAAGCGGCATTTCTCCAGAATATGATTCATTGTTAAAACGTATGTCTACATAGAACACCTCGTCAAGAGGTAAATTCAACTCTTTTATTTTAATAATCATTGCTAAACTATCTTTTCCGAAGCTACAACTAGCTATATATTTCATATTCACTCTTTATCTAATATTTTTAGAATTCTTTCATGTGCCATTTTATAAACTAGATCCTGTAGCTTATGTCTTTTTTTATATTGATAAGAACTGGCACTTATTTCTTGAATACAATGTTTTTTTACTGCATTAAGTTTGTATTGTAAATTCAGTATTATGTTTACTAATTCTTGCTTGGATGCGAATATTAACAGTTTTAAAATATCTTCTTCTTTATTCATTGCTATCACCTTTGTATTTCTCCATTATTTGTAAAATATCTTTACCATATTTAGTTTCAAACATATAAGGT
>CAJTSN010000010.1:31523-32330 GCA_910578745.1 uncultured Bacilli bacterium | reverse complement strand
GCACCAGGAGGAACTTATACAATACCAGCAGGGTATCACAATGGTTCAGGGAAAGCCACATGCTCAACTTGTGAGAGTAGCGGTTATTCACATGCTATAAGGGTGGTAGAGGATATCACTGATATTTCTGGTAGCAATGTATTGAAAGATGGAACTTTTACAAGATTTTGTTCTGATAATCAAGAATGCAATATTTCATTTAAGGTGAGATTAAGTGAAAAACTACCTTCTTATTCAATGCCTTATTTTTGTAGTGTTTCGCTGATACCAGGTTATTTAGGTGAGTCTTCTAATGGAGATCCAATGATTATAAATGGATCGTTTAGATTTGGTAAAGGATATAGTCAAAATTCTGCCACAGCGCAATATTGGTATACACACTATTTAAGTACATCAAGCTCTTATCAGGAATATTTACAAACAAATATGGGATATGCTGGCTTTGAGTTGAACAGTAGCAGGACTAGTTGGGGAGGAAGTAGTAACAATGCTGTACAAAGTAGATGTAGTTTTAACACATATGGAGATTTAGTGGTAGATTTAACTATAAGCGATAATGCTCTAGCAGTAGACAAAAACAAGTTTGTAGTTCAAGGCGTAATAACATATTAAAAGCAATTTAGAAAACACTTCTAAATTCTTTTTTTGACATATTTTATTCATCTTATAGAATATACTTACTTATAAGGAGGAATATCTATGCCAAAAAAATTTAAAAGTAGAAAGCATAAAAATAAGATTTTTGTTTTTAAGACTATCTTTTTCATAGGATTTATAATTATACTTTATGTATTTATTTCCTCTTTT
>CAJTSN010000010.1:23308-31479 GCA_910578745.1 uncultured Bacilli bacterium | reverse complement strand
AAGATTCAAATCATCACTTAGCCTATGAAAAAAATGAGCATAATTTTTTAGGAAAAATGGTAGAGGTGATGTATCAAGTAGATATTCAAAATCCCTTAACAATTTTAAAGAATTTTTTTAACTATGAAGAAAGTCCTGTAGGAAATATTGTAACATCAAGTGATAATAATATAGAACCAATTCATTCTACTTACATTGAAGATCCTTCTCCTAAAGAAGAGAAAGAACCTTTAGTTTATGTATATAATACGCATCAGACTGAAAATTATTCTTATAAAAAGTATGAGGAATATAATATTACGCCTAATGTCATGATGGCTTCTTATATTTTAAGGGAAAAATTGAACAATAAGGGAATTCCAACGATTGTAGAGACAACCAATATATCCGATTTATTACATACAAATGGATGGAGTTATGCAAATAGTTATAAGGCTAGTAGTTTCTTAGTCAAAGATGCCATCAAGAAATATCCGACTTTAAAATTAGTGATTGATTTACATCGTGATGCTGTCAAAAAAGAGGCTTCTACCGTAGAAATAAATCAAAAAAAATATGCAAAAATATTATTTGTGATTGGTGCAGAGCATGATGCGTATGAGAAAAACTTACGTGTTGCCAATAAAATGAATGATTTATTGAATAAAAAATATAAAGGGTTATCAAGAGGGGTAATGAAAAAAAGTGGAAAAAACGTAAATGGAATCTACAATCAAGATTTAAGTGAAAATGCAATTTTAATTGAATGTGGGGGCCATGAAAATACATTAGATGAAGTATTAAATACAATAGAAATACTGGCAGATGTAATCAAAGAATATATAGGTGATTAAATGAAGACAGAAGATAAGAAAAAATTAGCAAAAAAGATTTTATCGAAGAGCTTTCTTTTTTTGTTTTTGGCTTTTACAGTATTGTACTTATCCGAAGGGGCAGGCTATTTTGAATATGAACAACATCGAAATATGGTCCTTACAAGTGATAAAATTAAAGAATTTGAAGAAGATGTAAAAAATGGGAAAAATATCGATATTGAGAACTATGTAGAAACGAAAGCGAAAGATTATTCAAATCCAGTTTCAAATCTAGGTCTTGATTTATCTGGGTTTGTCAATGATGTTGTCACTGAAGGACTCGATTCTCTTTTCAAATTTTTAGGGGATATGAATAAGAGATAGCTTGTATTTTTGATAAAACTTTTATATAATAAAAACTAGGTGAGAGGTATGAATCAAAAAAATATTCGCAATTTTTCTATAATTGCTCACATTGATCACGGAAAAAGTACGCTAGCGGATCGTATTTTGGATATCACAGGGGCAATTAGTGAAAGAGAAAGACAGGCACAACTACTAGATAGCATGGATATTGAAAGAGAAAGAGGAATTACAATTAAATTAAATGCAGTTTCGCTTGTCTATCATTATAAGGAAGAGGATTATCTTTTGCATCTTATTGATACTCCGGGCCATGTTGATTTTTCCTATGAGGTTTCACGTTCGCTCGCCGCTTGTGAAGGAGCCATTTTAGTCGTAGATGCTGCACAGGGAATCGAAGCCCAAACGTTAGCCAATCTCTATTTAGCGCTTGATAGTGATTTAACCATTATTCCTGTAATTAATAAAATTGACTTGCCTAATGCAAATCCTGAAAAAGTAAAACAAGAACTTATGGAAACTCTTGGCTTTAAGGAAGAGGAGATTCTCTTAACGAGTGCGAAATGTGGCACTGGAATTCAAGAATTAGTCGAGGCGGTTGTTGAGCGAATTCCACCCCCTAAGGGAGATGAAAAAAAGCCACTCAAGGCATTAATTTTTGATAGCTATTTTGATCCATATAAGGGAATTGTAGCTCTTATTCGTATCGTTGATGGTTCTGTAAAGATAAAAGACGAAATAAAAATGCTAAGTACGAATAAAACTTATGAAGTTGTTGAATTAGGCGTCCATCATCCAAAAGAAGAAAAAAGGAATTGTTTGTATGCTGGAGAAGTAGGTTTTTTATGTGCGAGTATGAAGAGTATTGATGATGTCCATGTTGGCGATACAATTACATTAAATAAAGAGCATGTGGAAGCCTTGCCCGGATATAAGCCGATGAAACCCATGGTTTTTTGTGGATTATACCCAATAGAATCTTCTAAATATCCAGATCTTAGAGAGGCTTTAGACAAGTTAAAGTTAAATGATGCCTCTTTAGAATTTCTTCCAGAAACTTCTAAAGCACTAGGTTTTGGATTTCGATGTGGCTTTTTAGGACTTTTACATATGGAAATTACAGTGGAGAGAATTGAAAGAGAATTTGGAATTTCCTTAATAGCTACGAGTCCTTCGGTTATTTATGATGTCCATCTTACAGATGGGACGAATATACAAGTAGATAGTCCTTCAAAAATGCCAGATCGAGTTAAAATAAAAGAAGTAAAAGAACCTTATATTCGAACAAATATCTTTGTTCCTAGTACCTATATTGGACCAATTATGGAACTCTGTGAAGAAAAACGAGGAAACTATGTTTCTATGGAATACTTAGATAAAACAAGAGTAAATATTCACTATGAAATTCCTTTATCAGAAATTGTCTATGATTTTTTTGATAAATTAAAATCGTATACAAAAGGATATGCTTCTTTTGATTATGAGATGATCGGATACAAGAGTAGTGATTTAGTAAAAATGGATATCCTATTAAATGGGGAAGTGATTGATGCCTTAAGTATCATTGTTCACAAAGACTTTGCTTATCAAAGAGGAAAAAAGATCGTAGAGAATTTGAAAAAAATCATACCAAGACAGTTATTTGAAGTGCCCATCCAAGCGGCGATTGGAACAAAGGTAATTGCGCGAGAAACAATCAGTGCGATGCGTAAAAACGTTCTTGCCAAATGCTATGGGGGGGATGTTTCAAGGAAGAGAAAATTATTAGAAAAACAAAAAGAAGGAAAGAAACGAATGAAAATGGTCGGAAATGTTGAAGTTCCACAAGAAGCTTTCCTTGCTGTTTTAAAAATGGACGAAAATTCTTAAGAACAGAAATGTTCTATTCTTTTTGTTCAGCATATAGGAGTCAATATTTATGAAATGGGGGAAGTTGAAAATGACCGAAGAAAAAGATAGAAATGTAGGAGAAGGCCTATGGTTTTCTTATGAAAGAGTAGAAGATGAACTGATTGCTTCCTATCAAGTAAATCAAAAGATGCAAGAGCAAAAAATCATTTATTCGAAACATAATTGTGAAGTGTTAGATTATAGAATTGAAAGAGGTCTTTTAGAACAGAAGAAGTTGCTTTTAAAAAGAAAAGAAAGAATAAAAAAAATAAATCGGGCCTTTCTTCTCTTCTTAGTTTTTTTAAACTTTCTTTTTATAGGAAACATGAGTATGGCCATGTTGATGATGAATTTTTATATGTTACCAAACATGTTTCTCACTTTGGCAGAGGTAAAACAATCGTCTCTTTTCATTGAACAACGTTTAGCATGCGTAGAAGCATTAAAAGAAGGAAAAATAGAACTAACAGAAGAGGAGCTTGCTCTTTTGAATGCTTCTGAAAGAGCATGTTATGAAAAAAGTGGTGAACTTACCATAGGGAATATGAATGAAGTTTGTAATCAAAAAATACTGAAAAGGCGATTTGGAAAGAAAAATGGCTAACTCTGTTTATATTCATATTCCTTTTTGTAAACAGATTTGTGCTTATTGTGATTTTCCTAAGTTTTTTTATTTTGATAAATGGATAGAACCTTATTTATATGCTTTAGAACAAGAAATAAAAACGACTTATCAAGGAGAAGAAATCCAAACCATTTATATAGGAGGAGGGACACCTTCTCTTTTAAAAGAAAAAGATTTAAAAAGAGTCCTCTCTCTTACCAACTTATTTAAAAAAAAAGAAAAAATAGAGTTTACCTTAGAAGCAAATGCCGAAGATTTATCAAAAGAAAAAGTAGAAATATTATCGACTTATGGGGTCAATCGAGTCAGTCTTGGTGTACAGACTTTTCATAAAAAATTAGGGGATGTTTTGGAAAGACATACCGCTTATGAAACGGTAAAGAGAGGAATTTCTTTACTACATCAGGTAGGAATTTCGAATATCAATTTGGATTTAATGTATGCAATTCCTAGTGAGGAAATCAAGGATGTAAAAGAAGATCTATCTAAGATTTTAAAGCTTCCTATTACACATATATCCACCTATTCTCTCATTTTAGAAGAACACACAAAATTATATTTAAAGAATCTTGAATCGGTAGAGGAAGATTTAGACTATGAAATGTATCACCTTATTCAAAATACATTGGAAGAAAAAGGATTTATGCAATATGAAATTAGTAATTTTGCTAAAGAAGGGTACGAATCAAAACATAACATAGTCTATTGGAATAATGAGATGTATTATGGGTTTGGTTTAGGGGCAAGTAGTTATATAGGAAATATACGAAAGACAAATACAAGATCTTTAACCTCTTATTTCGAGGGAAAAGGAAAAAGTGAGATCGAGACGATTGATGAGAGAAGGAATATGGAATATGAAATGATTTTGGGACTTCGAAAAAGAAAAGGTGTATCCCTTCAAAAATTTGAAGAAAAATTTCATAGGTCACTTTTAGATGTTTTTTTTATAGAGAAATTAATAAATCAAGGATTTCTTGAAAAACAAGGAGATTTTATTCGTATTCCACAAGATAAAATGTATCTTTCGAATGAAATTTTACTTGCCTTTCTCTTAGATGAGTAAATTTTTTTAAAGGGGACAGCCCTTTTTTTCTTTTATTTGTATAAAATAAATTAGGTGATAATGATGAGAGAATTAATTGGGAATACCCCACTTGTGAAAATCAATTATAAATATAAAGGAAAGGTAAGAAGTGTATATGCGAAAATGGAATACTATAATTTAACTGGAAGTATTAAAGATCGTATTGCTTACTATATGTTAAATCGCGCTATAGAAAAGGGAGAGTTAGAAAATGAGACTCCTATCATAGAAGCAACCAGTGGAAATACGGGTATTTCTATCGCAGCTATAGGAGCTTATTTAAAAAGGAAAGTCGTTATTTTTATGCCAGATTGGGTAAGCGAAGAAAGAGCGAAAATCTTAAAAATGTATGGTGCAGAGGTACATCTTTATTCAAAAGAAGAGGGTGGCTTTAAAAGGTGTATTGAAGAGGCCAAAGTGTATGCAGAAAAACAGAATGGCTTTTTGACAAACCAATTTTCGAATTTAGAGAATGTAAGAGCCCATGAAGAGACAACAGGGAAAGAAATTTTAGAAAAAATAACACCTGATGGATTTATCTCAGGAATAGGAACAGGAGGAACCCTCATGGGCATAGGGCAAGCACTACGTTTAAAAAATCCAGATTGTCATATTTGGGCATTAGAACCAAAAAATATGTCAATACTCAAAACAGGGGTTACTTTATCGCATAAAATTGATGGAATAGGAGATGAATTTGTTCCAGAAATTGTTGATACAAGTGCGATTGAGGACATACTCTTAATTACAGATGAAGAAGCCTTAGAAACGGCAAGTATGTTAGCGAGAAATTTAGGATTAGGCGTAGGAATTTCATCAGGAGCCAATTTTCTTGCAGCTGTTCGTTTGGAAGAGGAAATTGGTGGAAAAATTGTGACTGTTTTTCCAGATGATTTAAAAAAATATATTTCAAGTGATTTGGGGACTTGGAAAAAACAAGAAAACTTAGGAATTGAACTTTTAAATTACGAAGTTTTATAGGAAATAACTGTATTTTATGGTACAATAAAGAAGAAGTTTTCATTATAGAAATAGAAGAAATTATTATTTTGGGAGTAAAGAAGAGGTAAGGGACTATGGACGAAGTGGCTATCAAAAAGAAATTAGAAGAATTTAGAGTGAATAAAAAAGCAATTGAACAAATTGATTTTCTAAGTAAAAGACACGGTTTTGATGCCATTTTAAATATTGCTTTTAAAAATGAGATGTTTGATGTTATCTTCGACTTGTTTAAACCCATTGAAATTGATAACGAAATAAGAATATATTTTGATCTATTTACCTATCTTTCTTTAGCAGGCTTAGAAAATTTTATCGAAAAATTTCATGCATCAGAAGGTGAACTTGAAAAGATCATCAATTCTATTTATACACTGGATATAGAAAACATTAGAAAAATGAAAATAGGAAATACATTACCTAGGCAGATACCCGGTTTTGGGCACCCCATTACGAGTAGGAGAGATGTCATCTATTATGCAGAACCAGCCTGTGTAGAAGCAATGCTTTCTTTATTTCGTAATAATATTCGAACAACTATGAATGATACAACGTGTGCATGTATCGATGAATTAGAAAATGGATATTGTACGATTTGGGTAGACTATGATTCTTTAAGTGAAGAAAATAGGGACATTGCCCAAGAACTAGTATCTATAAAAGTCGCCCGTTTTGAGGATGGGAAGGTCCAAAAAACGCTTGCGATTATCGTACCATGTACGAAAGAGGAAACGGTTGGAGATGTGAGTGATAAACTAAGGAATATAGTGAATCAATTTAAATGGCAACCCATTTTGTATGGCTTTTATACCAAAGAGCAGATGACGATGAAAATGAAAAAATATATAGAAAGAGGACTATATTCTAATCATTTTCTTCCAGATGGACGAAAAACCTATTTGGATTATTGTATGGAATTGATTGAAAATGGGCAAATACTAGAAAATCCAAGTGGCAATTTACAAACAGAAGATGGAAAGATTTTTTCCGTTGATGATTTTGTAAATACCATTGCAAATTCAACTTTCTTTGTTTCGTCTTATATTGATTCTATGGGTTACTACTATGACGAAGTAGAAGAAAAATTTTGGGAATCAAAACGTTTATACGACCATGCACAGTCTACAAAACAAAAGTATATAAAAAAAGTATAACAAAAAGGAGTTGCACAAAATTTTGATAAAAAGGATGGGATAAAATGAAAATTTATAATACTTTAACAAGACAAGTAGAAGAATTTAAGCCAAAAGAGGAGGATCTTGTAAAGATGTATACCTGTGGGCCGACCGTGTATCATTATGCCCATATTGGGAATTTGCGAACATATATCTTTGAAGATATACTTGAAAAAACACTTACTTATTTAGGGTATTCGGTTACCAGATGCATGAATATTACGGATGTGGGACATATGTCAAGTGATTCAGATTCTGGGGAAGATAAAATGCTTAAAGGGGCAAGAAGAGAACATAAAACGGTGTTAGAAATTGCGCAATTTTATACGGAATGTTTCAAAAAAGATTTGGAAAAATTAAATGTAAAATGGCCAAAGATGGTTTCAAAGGCGACAGACAATATCGATATGTATATTCAAATCATAGAAAAATTATTGCAAGAAGGCTATGCCTATTCCTCAGGAGGCAATATTTATTTTGATACTTCTAAATTAGAGGATTATTATAGACTCACGAATCATAAAATAGATGAAATGGTTGTTGGGGTTCGAGCAGGTGTGGAAGAAGATATAGCAAAGAAGAACCAAGCGGACTTTGTTTTATGGTTTACGAAATCTAAGTTTGAGGATCAAGAACTCAAATGGGACTCCCCATGGGGTTATGGTTACCCGGGTTGGCATATCGAGTGTTCTGGAATTTCTATCAAATATTTAGGAGAAAATTTGGATATCCATTGTGGGGGAGTGGATAATATATTCCCACATCATACGAATGAAATCGCCCAAAGTGAAGCTTATTTAGGGCATCCTTGGTGTCATTATTGGGTACATGGAGAACACTTAAATGATTTATCTGGAAAGATGAGTAAGTCAAAAGGAGATTTTTTAACGGTATCTTTATTAGAAGAAAAAGGCTACTCTCCTTTAGCGTATCGTTTTATGTGTTTAAATTCACATTATAGAAAGGTACTTACATTTAGTTATGAAGCACTTGATCAAGCCACTATGACTTATCAAAAATTAAAAAAGAGAACTTTGTCTTTAAAAGAAGAAGGAAGTATCATGGAAGAGGAATTTTCAAAGTATAATACGCTTTTTAAAGAAAAAATTGGAGATGACTTAAATACAGCCGAAGCTTTTACTGTCCTTTATGATGTATTAAAAGAAGAGGCATTAAATGAGAAAACAAAAAGGGAACTTATCAAAAGTTTCGATACTGTTTTTTCTCTTGATTTATTA
>CAJTSN010000010.1:22824-23298 GCA_910578745.1 uncultured Bacilli bacterium | reverse complement strand
AAACAATAGATATAGAATTTGAAAAATATGTTTTAGAAAAAATAGAAGAAAGGCGTATCGCCAAAGAAAATAAAAATTATGCACTCGCCGATGAAATTCGAAAAGAATTAGAAGAGAAAAATATTATAATTAAAGATACAAGGGAAGGAACAACCTTTGAAATCAAATAGAACAAAAGAGGAAAATTAAAAAATACAGAAAGGAAATAGATATGAAAAACAATGCAATTACGAGTCGTGATATTGATTTTGCTAAATGGTATACAGATGTAGTTCGCTCTGCCAAATTGGCCGATTACTCTTCTGTTAAGGGATGTATTGTCATTGAACCAAATGGTTATGCGATATGGGAAAAGATGCAAGAAATTTTAGATAAAAAATTTAAAGAGTTAGGACATGTCAACTGTCAAATGCCTCTTTTAATATTCTGACTAACTCTTTTATATCCTCTTTTTTTGTTTTAACCAGCTTCACT
>CAJTSN010000010.1:0-22814 GCA_910578745.1 uncultured Bacilli bacterium | reverse complement strand
TGTCAACTGTCAAATGCCTCTTTTAATTCCTGAAAATTTATTAAAAAAAGAAGGAGAACTTGTAAAAGGCTTTGCGCCAGAAGTGGCATGGGTAACCGTTGGTGGGCAAAAAGAGTTAGAAGAAAGGCTTTGCATTCGCCCAACGAGTGAAACTTTGTTTTGTGATTATTATAAAGACCACGTGAAGTCACATAGAGATTTACCTATGTTATATAATCAGTGGTGTAATGTTTTAAGATGGGAAAAAGAAACGAGACCATTCCTTCGAAGTCGAGAATTTTTATGGCAAGAAGGACATACCATTCATGCAACAAAAGAGGAAGCGGAAAGGGAAACCGATAAGATGATGGAAGTGTATCACTGGTTTCATAATGAAATTTTAGCCATTCCATCAATTCGAGGGAAAAAAACAGAAAAGGAAAAATTTGCAGGAGCTGAGTATACATTAACCAATGAAGCACTTATGTATAATGGAGTTGCTTTGCAAGCTGGAACTTCCCATTATTTTGGACAAAAATTTTCTAAGGCCTATGGAGTTACATTTACGAACAAGGAAAATAAGGAAGAATATGTATATCAAACTTCTTGGGGAACAACAACTAGAATGATAGGGGGACTAATTATGGTACATAGTGATGACTATGGCCTCGTATTACCTCCTAAGATTGCTCCAAAGCAAGTAGTGATTATTCCAATTGGAGATAGTGAAAAAGTAAGTACGTTTGCTCAACAATATCAGGAAACTTTAAAAAAGGCGGGAATAACGGTTTCTATAGATACGAGTGAAAAATCGCCAGGATTTAAATTTGCAGAAGCCGAAGTAAATGGAATTCCAATTCGTATTGAAATTGGAGAAAGGGACCTTGAAAGAGGCGAAGTTACTTTTGTAAGACGTGATACAAGAGAGAAAATTCATGAGAAAAGTGATTTAGAGATCGTGTCGTATGTAAAAACACTCTTAGATACCATTCAAAAGGATATGTATCTAAGAGCAAAGACGAGAAGAGATTCTCTTACGTTTGAGGCTCATAATTTAAAAGAAATGGAAGACATTTTAAATAAGCAACCAGGATTTATCCATGCGATGTGGTGTGGAGATCCAGCCTGTGAAGAAAAAATAAAGGAAATAAAAGGATGTAAGTCGAGATGTATTTTAGAAGAAGCTAAAAAGATTGACGATGTATGTGTTTGCTGTGGAAAAGAAGCAAAACATGTAGTTGTTTGGGCACTTCAGTACTAATTCGACAAAATATGACCAACAAATTCGTTATAGTATAGATGGTGAAGGGTATGAATTTGAAAAATATTTTACCAGCTATTCTATGCATTCTTGTTGGTTTTTTTATGAGTAATTTTATGTTTGAACAATATGATAAAGAGGGAGCCAAGACAGTATCTGCAGAAAGAAACAATGTCTACTTTTTTCAAATTGGTGTTTATTCCAGTTTGGAAAATATGAAAGAAAGTTTAAAAAATGTAGAAACTTACATTTATGAAGAAAGTGATAAACTATTTTACGCTTATGTAGGAATGACGAAAGATAGTGCGAATTTGGAAAAAATAGAAGGATATTTTAAAGAATTAGGCTATGTTATTTATAGGAAGGAACGAAAAGTGATGAGCGCTGCGTTTCAAGAAGTATTAGCTCAGTATGATTTGATGTTAAAAGAAACAACGGATAAGAAAACGATTGGTTCCATCATGAGTCAGGTGATTAGTAAGTATGAGGAGTTGGTTTTGAGTGACTAAAATAAAGGAACTTCCTAAAGAAGAAAGACCAGTAGAAAGATTATTAGAAAACGGCGTAAATTCGTTGAGCAATGAAGAGTTACTTGCCATATTACTCAAATCAGGTACTAAGAATTGCTCTTCAAAACAATTAGCAGAGAATTTGATTAAGAAAGCAGGAGGAATTCAAGGACTTAAAAATTTACCTCTTTCCAAATTATTAGAAGAAAAAGGTATGGGGACCGTTAAAGCAGCGACTATACTTTCCTGTATGACCTTGTGTAAACGAATTGAGAAAAAAGAACATGCCTGCCGCAAAAAAATTACATCAAGTCAAGATGTTGTGGATTATTTTATGCATGAGTTACAAGATGCAGAACAAGAACATTTTTATTGTGTCTATCTAGATAGTGCGAAACATGTTTTGGAGCATAAACTTTTGTTTTTAGGCACTTTAAATTATAGTTTGGTGCATCCTAGGGAGGTTTTTAAAGAAGCTTTTTTGACAGGAGCTGTCTCTTTAATTTTTATACATAATCATCCAACAGGGGAGGTACTCCCTTCTAAAAATGATATTGAGCTCACAAAGCAATTAGAAGAAATAGGACAGATTCATGGTATTAAAGTCGAAGATCATATTATTATTGGAAGAGAAAAGTATTATAGTTTTTTTGAGGATTGTGAGATGGCTTTATGAAACAGAAGATGGAAAAAAAATATATAGTGATTGTTGTGATGATTTCGATTATCTTCTTTCTAGGAATCATGTCATTTTTTATTGAACATCAAAAGAATTTTACAGGAATCGATCGCTTTTTTAAAGATAGTATTTATACAATTTCTTCTGTGATAGAAGTACCAATTCGTAAAGTACAACAATGGATAAGCGATATTAAAGAACATAGAAAAATGCATGAAGAATATGAACAATTGGTTGAGAAAGCTTCTAAAACAGAATTTATGACGGCGAAATATAATGAGACTTTACGAGTGATTGAGGAATTAGAGGCCATGTTGGATTTGAATAGTACTTTAGTAGAGAGTAGTTATTTGAATGCAACCGTTATTGGGCGCAATTTAGGTTATTTTTATGATAAGATAACGATTGATAAAGGCTCAGCCAGTGGAATAAAGGAAAACATGGCCGTGGTAACGAATGGTGGCTTAATTGGGACAGTCACAAATGTAAGTTATGCGACAAGTGATATAAAACTGCTCACCAATAGTGATGTGAATCAAAAAATATCCGTCAAAATAAAAGGAAAAGAAGATTATAGCTATGGTTTATTATCTGGCTATAATCCAAATCAAAAAACGTTTACAGTAGAGGGCATTGCTGGAAATAAAGAAATTGTGGAGGGAGCCGAGGTAACAACCACTGGACTTGGAGATATTTTTCCATCTGGTATTTTAATTGGCTATGTGAAATCCATTACAAAAGATCATTTTGATTTAGAAAGAATCGTTGAAATTGAATCCCATGTCGATTTTGATGCAGTTCAATATGTGACTGTTTTAAAGAGGAAAGAATCATGAAAAAACTATTTTTAATCGAAATTGGTATATATATACTTGAAATAGTTGTGACTACTTTTTTAGCGAAAGATTCTATTTTTCTTCCTCTTTTTGGTTATTTTTATGTTTTAATGACTGCTGAAGAATTAGAAAGGGAGAAAGACCAGTTTTTCTTTTGCTTTCTATCAGGACTCTTTTATGATTTATTGATTTCCTCTACACCCTTCATGAATACTTTTTTATTTTGTTTTCTTCCTCTAGTTACAAAACCATTACACATTCAATTATTAAAAAGTGGATTTTCTTTTCTTTTTCATTTTTTAGTAGAACTCGCTTTATATAGAACTTGTACATACTTTGTTTTAATTCTAATTCAATACCAAAATTTTTCGGGCATTCAATATAGAAACAGTTTTCTTTTTTCCATCGTTTTAAATCTGTTTTTTGTTCTTTGTTATAAGTTTTTATTACGAAAAAGAAGAGATAAAACGTTTATTTATCAAAAAAGAAGAGTTTCTTCTGTTTTATTTCGAAAAGGGGGCTAGTCGATTTTATAAATTATTGCTATACTATTATTGAGGAGATGAAAATATGGACTTAAAAATACGAAACCTGATACAAAATTTACCTATATTTGGTAAAGAACCACAGAAATCGATAGAACTTGTTTTTTTAGGAGAGGAATCTATTAGCGAAGAACAAGAAAAAGCAGTATTGTCTACTGCTTTTGAGGAGAGAAAAGAGGAAAAACGAGGAGAAAATTTTCCTTTAGAAGAGGAGGGAAGTTTTAAATATTTAATAGAATATGGAAAAATGAAGTATTTATTAAATGTTGGGAAAACGATTGCAAGAAAAGAATTAAATGCATGGTTGACTATGACCGAAAAGAATTTATCAACGTATCGTCCAGATATTTATTATATCGATCCTACTTTCCGGTTTATCATCAGTCAGTTCTATGAGGGGTATACAAGCCTTGATAAGTTACAACTATCCTTAGTTGATAAAGAAATTATTTCTAAATATTTATTAGAATTTACAACAAACCTTCATTCGATTACGAATGATGAAATCGATGTAAAAGCCGTAATAAGAAATGCATTTATGAGTGAAATAGATGTGTTTTGCAAGGAAGGCACTTTAGAAAAAGAAGAGATAGATAGCCTACTTTCCTTTGTGAATCAGATGGAATTTGAAAGCAATGCGACTTATAATCATCATGAATTATCTATGGAAAACATTTTGTATAATCCAGAAACAAAAGATACAAAAATTATTCATATGCAACAAGCCAAATATGGAGAAGCAATCTATGATTATATTTATATGATTAAGACGATAGATAAAGAGATTAGTAATATATTTTTACCCTTTATTCAAGAGGCAGATCCAAAAGTGGTACAAGTGGTTTCTTTTCTTTGTGATATGAAAATATATCATAAAAAGAAAAAGAAGAAAGAAAATGTCCAAATCGAGTTACAAAATATACATGATCAAATTCGTGTGTTAAAAGAGCAACTTGCTCCTTTAAAAAGATAAGACAAAAAGGAAGAATTTTTCTTCCTTTTATTTTAGGGTGAAACTTTGATTAATAATAGGGACACTGTATAAAAATAAAATATCTAAATTGTCTTTTTCAAAATCAATTTCTGGAATCGTTAAAAGAAGCTGGCTACTAAAGTAACGTAAATCAATTAAGATAATTTTGCTATAGTTTTCTAATAAAAGAGGAGCAATACTACTTCCAAAAGAATCACGGAACAATATAAGTTCTCGATTTTCCCTTCGATGTTCATTTTCTAGGATTAAAACAGAAGTCGCCCCATCTAAAAAAATATCATAAGAATCAATATGGCTTTTATTTTCTGGGTTATGGACAAGTTGAAACTCTTGCTTTTCATAATTATAAACTTTTGTATTTTCAATAGTCTCAGAAGTAAGATAAGTGATTGTATCGGCTTTTATTTGATTCGAACCTTTACTATAGTAAGCTCCATAAAAAGGAAAAAAAGTAGTACTATGGCTAGGAAAAACGGTCGAATTGAGTCCCATTTCTTTTTGAATTTGTTTTACTACAGGTTCTAACGTTTCTTGTTTCCAATGTAAATCGGTTCGGTAATAGGAATTTAGGGTTAAAAAGGAACGTAAATCGATTTCATGAAAAGAAGTAGGGAGCTGTTTTCGAACTTGTTTATAGAAATCATCGTATGCTAACTCTGGAAACAATCCTTTAGGCGCATAATAATTTTTATCTGGAATAATGGAATAATATACATTTTTGTCTTTGAAATACTTTTCTTGGACTGATGTTATTATATTTGTAAAGTGAGAAATGGATTTCTCGTTTATTTTATAATCTAATGCAAATATAGTATCTTTTACGATATAAGAACCATGATTTTCCTTTTTTTGGTAGACAGTGCTCGTAAAAAGATTTTTTGTTTTCCTAAAAGTTTCTCTTAATGGGAATTGATCTAAAGTATATGTATTTAGCTTATCCGAAAAGGTACCATTCCATAAAGCTTCTTTTGAGAAGGTAGGAAAAGTAGCAAGGACTCTTCTTTCTGATATAGAGATCTCTATATCTTTATCAAAAATACTTACTATGAAAAATCCAAAAAGTAGTAGTGCAAAACTTAGGACTATGAGTTTATCTTTCACAAAATTTACCTCCTTAAAATCTAAAATATAGAAATGGTTGAAATGATGCATCAATAATAAATGCGGTACATAAAAGGAATAGACCTATGTAAAAGAGGGGTTCTAAAAGAGTAAGAACAGGTTGACATTTCTTCTTTTCCTGTACTTTTTTGTATCCTATCTTTAAAAGAGGAGTTGCAAAGAAAATAGAAAAGAGAAGTAAAACAGAGTATTCCTTTAGATAAAATAAAACTTCTCGGTTCAAAAAAGGAATGGATTGTAGGCCAAACATGCCTTTTAAAGTGAGGAGTAAGTCGTTGATGTCTGTTCGATTAAAAATGACAAAACTAATTAGAATCAAGAGTCCCGTATATAGGTGTCCAAACCATTTGTGTCTGTTTAAAAAAGGGAAAAGAAAGCGTTTTTCTAAAAGCAGTAAAATGAAAAAATAAAGTCCCCAAAGAATAAAATTCCAACTAGCGCCATGCCAAAGACCTGTTGCTAGCCAAACACAAAATAGATTAAAAACATATCTATGTTTGGATACACGATTTCCTCCAAGAGGAATATAAAGATAATCGCGAAACCAACTCGATAGAGAAATATGCCATCTTCGCCAAAAGTCAGTTATACTTCTAGCAATAAGTGGATAATTGAAATTTTCTAAAAAATGAAAGCCAAGGATAAGACCAAGCCCAATTGCCATATCACTGTATCCTGAAAAATCAAAATAAAGTTGTAAAGTATCCGCAAGGGCACGAAGCCAAAGACCTAGAAAACTAGGCGCAGAATCACTTAATCGTTGGGAAAGTTCACCTAATAAATCTGCGAGCATTACTTTTTTTGCTAAACCAATAACAAATCTTTGAATACCAAGAGAAATCTCATTTATAGAAAGTTTTCGTTCCTTTAATTCTTTTTCAATGGTTTCATAACGAACAATAGGTCCTGCAATCAATTGAGGAAACATAGATATATAAGTCATAAAATGAAGTATATTTTTTGAACTTAAAATTTTCCCTCTATAAATATCAATTACATAGCTAGCGGTTTGAAAAGTAAAGAAACTAATACCAATTGGTAGAGTAATGGTAAGAAAAGAAAAGGAATTTGGAAGAAAAAACTGAATAGATTCGAGAAAGAAGTTGTAATATTTAAAATAGAAAAGAATTCCAAAGTTTAGGAGTAAACAGACAATGAGTAAAAAAAGTTTTCCCTTCTTTTTTGAACAACGTTCGATCCATTTCCCCATTAGATAATGAAAGATAGAAGAAAAAAAGAGTAAAAAGCAATATTTAGGTTCTCCATAAAAATAAAAAAGTAGGCTACTAACGAGTAAGACTATATTTTTTAATTTCCATGGAACTAAAAAATAAAAAAAGAGCATGATGGGTAAAAAATAATATAGAAATGTTATACTTGAAAATACCATAATTCCTCCATGAATAGAAAAACCTCTTAAAAGAGGCTTTTACTTTGTTTCTAGTTTATTGAAATCATTTAAGATTTTTTCTCCATTCGTATCATCTAAGATTACAATGATTAAATCTCCTCTGCTTTCTACAATCACATTTTCAACACCAACACAAATCCATTTTCTAGGATTTACTTTTTCTTTTATTTCTGCTTTGGCATCTTCTATATTTTTTGTATCATTCATTCGGATAAGAACGACAGAGTGTGCTGTAGAGGTCACCATGGATTCACTAGCAAGAGCTTCTTTAAAATCAATTGTATTCGTTCCGATATAACCCTCGGCATTTTCCTTTGTTACTTCTCTATTTTCTAAATACATAGGTCGTTCTTCTTCAGGGACGCTTGCATATACTTTTGTCATAATCTCTTCCAAGCTTCCAGGAATATTTTCTTCTTTCTTAGAACAACCAGAAATACCTAAGAAAAAGAAGGAAAGCGCTAATATGGATAGTATCTTCGTACTTATTTTCATACTGTTCACCACCTTTCTTCTTTACACATTTAGTATATCATATTTTATATGAATTGCAATTGTTTTACAGAAATATCTAAAACAAGTAATAGAAGCATCGTTTGTGAAGAGACGACAAACCTGTCTTTTAATGTCCTTATGTATTTCTATTGATAGATACATTTGAATATAGAAGTGGGCTAATTAAAAGTAGAAAAACAGTGAAAATTGATTTGACAAAGATACAAAATTTTTGTATACTAGTTCTAGTAAGAATAGAGGAGAGATGGAAGGATGAAAAAATTTACAAAATTAATGTTACTAGGTGTTTTTGCTATTGGTGTTACAACAGGATGTGGTTGCAAAAAGAAAGAGGATCAAGGTAAGGATAAAGATAAGGATAAAAAACCACCTGTACAAGCAAATACAGAAACAGGCGTTGTAGAGGATAAAGAGCTAGGGGTATTTAAATTTGAGAATACATCTTTAACTTATGAGAATGGAAATTCATTCCTTGAGACGACAGTAACAAATAATTCGGATGAAGTTCAAAACTTAGAAGGATTTTGGATTCATGTAAAAGATAAAGATGGAAAAGAAATTGTTACATTAGAAGGATTCTTTGGTGGAACGATTGCAGCTCATGAGAGTAAAGTCATTTCATCTACATATGGAGATAATATCATCAATGTTGCAAAAGAAATTACTTATGAGATTAAGAAAACAGCTGAATAATAGCTGTTTTTACTTGCCAAAATAGGATTTTAGAATAGAATACTATGGAGGGAAAATATGAATAATGAATGTGAATTAAATTATATCAATGTCATAGGGGAGGGGTACAAGTGTAAAAATTTTCTTGTAAAATATCCTCCACAGCATCAAGAGAAGCAACCAGGCCTTGAATATATTATGACCCCACGTCCAATTTTTGAGAATCCAAATTATAAAGCTAGTGGAAAATTAAAGGGAAAAGTGGCTATTATTACAGGTGGGGATTCTGGAATTGGAAGAGCCGTTGCTATTTTATTTGCTAAAGAAGGTGCCGATATTGTTATTCCTTATTACGATGAAGATATTGATGCGAATCAAACCAAAGAATGTATTGAAAATTTAGGAAGAAAGTGTGTATTACTTAGAGGGGATATAAAGGATCCTATGTTTAGTCGTTATATTACCAATTGTACATTAGAGATTTTTGGAAAAATCGATATTCTCATAAACAATGCTGGTGTTCAGTTTACACAAAAAAAGTTAGAAGATATATCCGAAGAACAGTTTGATTTAACAATGAAAACAAATGTGTATGGTATGTATTATTTGACGAAAGAGGTACTGTCATATATGGACTGTGGAGCATCTATTATCAATTTAACTTCGATTACCACTTTTAAAGGAGAACCTGAATTGATTGACTATGTGACTAGTAAAGGAGCAATTGTTGGATTTACAAGGTCTTTAGCCACCAATTTAGC
Source organism: uncultured Bacilli bacterium (assembly GCA_910578745.1). Classification (GTDB taxonomy): domain Bacteria; phylum Bacillota_I; class Bacilli_A; order RF39; family UBA660; genus CATOJL01. The sequence continues at coordinate 13,529 of CAJTSN010000010.1, read as the reverse complement.
GCCTAAAGGAATTCGTGTAAATGCAGTCGCTCCGGGTTTCTTTTGGACACCATTACAACCTTCGTGTTGGGAAGCCGAAAAAATTCCAACGCTTGGTTCAGATAGTCCTATGAATCGTGGAGGAGAAACTTTTGAAATCGCACCTATTTTTGTTTATTTAGCAAGTAGTGACTCTAGTTATACTACTGGGCAAGTGTTTCATATTAATGGAGGAGAATATAAGGGGTAATCTTGCAAATGGAATGTAGTTGTTATATAATCTATTTACAATAAAATTTGTATTTAGGAGGCAGAAGACTATGTTTGATATTATCATCGATACATGTATTGATACGATAAAAATATTGCCATTTTTATTTTTAACATTTTTGCTTGTTGAAATTTTGGAGCATAAAATGAGTCAAAAAAATCAAAAATGGATGCAAAAGGCGGGCAAATATGAGCCAATTATTGGAAGTAGTTTAGGAGTTCTTCCGCAATGTGGTTTCTCAGTCGCCGCCACCAATTTGTATGCAACAAGAATGATTCGTTTAGGAACACTGATTGCCATTTATTTATCTACAAGTGATGAAATGCTTCCTATTTTATTATCGCAAAATGTGGGTATCGCAACGATTTTAGGAATTTTATCTTTTAAATGGATTATAGGTATACTGGCAGGTCTTACGATTGATTTTTGTTTACGTAAAAGAAAAAAAGAAGAGGTGCAGTATGCATTATGTGATCATGACTATTGTCATTGTGAGAGGGAATCTTATTTTTTATCCTCTTTAAAACACACAATAAGTACAAGCCTATTTCTTATTGTAACCACTTTTGTTATTAATGTTTTATTTACTTATTACGGGGAAGAAATTTTTGCAAAACTGTTTTTAAAAGGTTCTCTTCTTAGTCCTTTTTTATCTTCCTTACTTGGCTTAATTCCATCTTGTGGTTCTAGTATTATGTTGACAGAGCTTTATTTAGAAGGCGCTATTACTTTTTCCTCTTGTATCGCTGGTTTACTAACGGGAAGTGGTTCTGCAATTCTTCTTTTATTTAAGAACAATAAGCCTCTAAAAGAAAATCTTATGATTTTGGCTTTAATTTATGGAATAGGGGCAGGAATAGGTTTTCTTTTAGAAATCTTCTTTTCTCTTTTTTAATGGACATAAAAGCTCTTTTTTGTAAGACTTTGTTATATTCATGTTTGTAGAAAAGGAAGGAATCTTCTTTCTTTTGATTTTAATTGATGTGTGAATAACGTTAAGTAAATAAAAATGATTCTAAAATAGTGAAAAAATTTTTAGTTGCCATTTTTCGAATTAACTGCTATAATGATGGTGTTGCCATAATAGTATAGTGGTATTACGAGGCCATGGTAAGGCTTTAATGTAGGTCCGATTCCTACTTATGGCACCAGAGTGAATTTTCCCTTTGATTTCAAAGGTTTTTATTTTAAAAAAATTTTTTGGTCTTGTTTTAAAATGTTGGAACGTATCTTTAGTCCTTTTATTAGAAATTCTCTATTGATGGCATTCAAAAATAAAAGTTCCCATTCGATAATAAATATGTAGAATTTTATAAAAACTTGACTTTATTTTTAGACTTATAGGATAGTAGGAAGTGAATTGTATGTTTAAATTAAAAAAAGGAAAAGATGGAAATTCAAAATATAATCCAAATGAAAAGTGTATAGCTTGTAAACATGTTTTAGAAGAAAATAAGCCTATTTTATCTATGAAAAGAAATAGTGAGGATGGAAGTTATCAATTTTTATGTGGAATAGATAGTCATACTGAGGATGATAAAAAAAGGATTGAAATCGATCAAATTATAAAAATAAATGAAGCAATTGAAAAATTTTTTCCTTTACAATTAGGGACAGAATTGAAATGGCAATATAGTAAAGAAAAAGCTCTTGAACTAAAGAAGTTTCTAAAAAGTGGTATAGAGAACATTATCCAAATGGATATAAAAGACGAGAAGGTTTCAATGTCCCAATTGTATAATCACGGCGAAATAGTGTATTATAATGGGAGAAATGGTACTTGGTTTGATTGGAGTATAAATGGGCGAACAAGTTGGTTTACTGTTTGTTTCAATGATAAAAAAAGAATGGGTTATATAAGTGTTGCTATTTTTAAAGATGGTACTGTTGAAGGATATAAATGGGGAAATTATGGGAAAGATGAGGCAGAAAAGATTTCCTTAGGCCATTTAAGTATTGAAGATACAGAATATCTTTTAAGGTTGTTGTTGCAACAATGCGATGATAAGGGTATATTTGATATTTCTATTGATTCTATCAATTGGGAAGTTCCTGTATTTTTAGAATCTTTAGAAGAGGAAGAGTTTTAGAGGAGAAAGTTATTGTTTAGTAAAAGTTTTATGAGTGAAAACGAGTGATTTTTCCAATCAACTTATTTGAAATTTGCCAACTTCTCTTTATTAAAATAGAAAATTTGTAAAATGACAGAAAAAAGGTTGGCTGAGAAAAGAGAACTGTGTTATACTGTTGGTGACCTGTGAGAATGGCGGAATGGTAGACGCGCTACTTTGAGGGGGTAGTGAATTTTATTCGTGAGAGTTCAAATCTCTTTTCTCACACCAGATTGATAGGAAACTCGAACTTTTTATTCGAGAGTAATAAATATTAACTAGAAGTACCGTCTAGTTTTTTTGTTATTTAAGAATGGAAGTGAAAAGTTATGAAGGAAGTAAAGGAATTAGAGTTTGATAAGGAAGTTTTAAAAAGAATTGAAATGATATGTAGATTTGCTTGTGTTAAGCCGATTATTAAACAAGGTAGTATTATCAATATTAAGGGTACAAACATTGCTTATGTAAGTCCACATATTATAACAATCAAGGAGAATAATTATTTACTATTTAACGGAAGTGATACTTTATTTGTAAATGATTATTCTAATAGTATTAAATTAAAGGATTTAGAAGTTCATATTAAAACAAATTAATTGTTTTAAAACTAGGCGTGCAAAAAGGAAGTACAATACTTGAGGTTAAAAGTATGGTCTTTTTGTACTTTTAATCTCTCTAAAAATTAAGAAAAGGAGAGATGAAAGAAATGAGCGAAGAAAAGAAAAAAGCAGGGATTTACATTAGAGTAAGTACACTCGACCAAGCTCGTGAAGGATTTAGTCTAGGACAACAAGAAGAGCAATTAAAAGTATTCTGCGATCGAAAAGGATATGAGATTTACAAAGTATATGCTGATGAAGGAATAAGTGCTAAAAACGATAAAAGACCAGCATATAGAGAAATGTTAAAAGATGTGAAAAACGGTACAATTAATGTTATTGTGGCATTTAAAATGGATAGACTTACTCGTAGTGTATTTGATGTAGAAAAGCTAATGGCAGTTGTTGAAAATGCAGGATGTGATATAGATTGTTTAAATGATTCATCAAATACTACTACTTCTACTGGAAGATTAACTTTAAGGATTATGACAAGTGTATCTCAAAATGAAATTGAAAAATGTTCAGAAAGAACGAAGTTTGGTATGGTGGGAGCCATTCAAGCTGGACACGTTCCTAGTACATAATGACACCTCACTATTTTTATCACTATTGCCCTTATCATTATTAGAGTTTTTTGATATTTCAAATTTATACTCTTTGCCTGTTTTTAGAACAAATCTTGCTACTCTAGGTAGTTTATTACCATCTTCATCATAATCACCAACAATGATACATTCTATCATATTCTCAAATGCCTCACGATTAAATTTCTTTAAAGTAGATGGGTAATTATCAAAATACTCATCTATTTCTTTTATTTGTTTAGATAACCCTTTATTTTCATCAAGAATTTTCTCATATTCAGTTATTTTAGTTTTAATATCATTTAACTGATTTAATAATTCACGTTCTTTTTGGATAAACATTTCTTTTCTATCAATATCATCATCAAGTTCCATATCAATGATTTTTGATAGTCTTTTTTCAATTGTTTCTTTTTCAGTAAGTAAACTATTTAATTTGTCTTGATAATCATTATCACTTAAAACATCTTTGATTGCTTTAATTAAAGCTTGTTTCGTTTTATGCTTATTTTTGATGATGTCATTGTAAATCATAACAAAAGTTTCTTCTAATTTTGTTTCACTAATACCTACTGAATCAGGACAAGCATCAGAATGTTCTCTCTTTTTAAAACAAGTCCAATAATAATTATAAGTTGGTCGTTTTTTAGAATAAGAGCTTTGTCTTCTACAAAAATTAGTTCCACAAAAAGCACACTTGATTTTACCACTAAAAGCATATTTTCTTGTTTCTCTACTTTTGTAATCATTCTTATTAAAAGTTATACCCTCATATCTCTTTTTAGAAATTTCTTGTACTTTATCCCAAACTTCTCGTGAAATAATAGGTGTATGATGATCTTTAACATAATATTTTTCTCTTTCACCTTTATTTCTTACAGTTTTATGAGTAATAGGACTAACTGTATATGATTTATTTTGTAATAAATCACCAACATATTTTTCTTGATGTATCATATTACTAATAGAAGAAGTAGACCACCTAGCACCTGTATAACTAGGAATTTTCATTTCTTCAAGTTTATTAGCAATTCTTCTACAACCTAGTCCCTCAATATACCAATTAAAAATCATTCTAACAACTTCCGCTTGTTCCTCGTTTATTTCTAATTGTTTTGTTTCTTTGTTCCAATCATAACCATAACAATCAGGACTTCCAACATATTCTCCTCGTTTCATCATAGCCTTTAAACCTAGTTTTACATTTTGAGAAGTAGATTCACTTTCAGCTTGAGCAAAAGCACTATAAAGAGTTAAAAACATTTCACTATCTAAATCTATTGTATGAATATTCTCTTTTTCAAAATAGACATCAACTTTTTTATCTCGTAGTTCTCTAATAGTTTTTAAAGTATCTACAACATTTCTTGCAAATCTTGAAATAGATTTTGTCATTATAATATCTATTTTGCCATTTAAAGCATCATCTATCATTCGTTGAAATTCTGTTCTATTTTTAACTTGAGTACCACTAATACCCTCATCAGCATATATTCCTACAAACTCCCAATCAGGATTAGATTTAATCTTTTCAGTATAATATTTTATTTGTGAATTATAACTTGTAATTTGTTCTTCATCATCTGTACTTACTCGACCATAAGCACAAACTCTTTTCTTTTTATTTGCAATAGTAATATTATTATTTTTTTCTTTGAGATTAGCAGCTATAATCTCAACTTGTGCCATTTATACCTCACTTTCTTTATTTTAATTTCATTTTGAACTACTGCTTCGTTCTACAAACATTATATCTTATTTTAAAATTTATTTACATGATATTTTAGTAAAAATATTTAATTTTTTCTTTTAGTATATAAAACTGTTTTTCAGTTATTAAGTTTAAATTTAATAAATCAAAAATGATTGATAGGTTAATAGATTCATCAATCATATTATCAATTTCGATTTGGTTTAGATTTTTTGTATCTTTTACTTCTATGATTTTATACAATAAGCATTCTCCTTTCTGTTTTAGGTTTTTAATTCTATTTTTTTCATAACTAATCTCAAATTCCTTTCTATTATTTTTGCAAATAATTTTATTTAAAATCTTTTAATAAATTTTCAAGTTCTTTTAATTCTTTTTCGGTTGGTGGAATTGATTCACATCTTTTGCCATGCCATACCATTATACCATCAGGATCATATCTAATATGTGGGGAACTTTTTCCCTTAATAATTTCATTTGGGTTATTAGATATATCAGTTACTGTAATGAAACTTTGTATCTTTTTATTTTGGTCTATATAGGAATTTAGATAACCTTTTACAAATACCTTATTACCTTTAATAAAATAATCTTGATAAGTATTAAATAATTCTCTTGAAATATTTAAACTAACATAGACTTTCTTATCTTCATTTAAGGTATATTTATTCGTAGTTAATCCAAATTTAATATACTTGCCATTCGTATCAGTAATAACATTGATTATTCCTGATATTAAAACTTCATTAAAATTTATATCATCCATTTATCAATTCCTTTCATTTAGATTTTTTAGTTATTTAAATTACTTAAAATAAATTTAAATATAATTAAAATATTATTAAAATATTATCTATTATACTTATTTATTATTCTTATATATTTTAGTAGAAGTATCGTGCTATGGGGTATAGTAGTATTCTTCCATAGGGTATAGAAGAAATCTGCTATACATCACTCGTTAGATAGATTTTTCTTTGATAGTTAATTGTTTCAACTCTTATATAATTTGCTCTTCTTAAATTGCTGATAGATTTTGATATTGTCCTTTTTGAGAGATTTACTTTTTTAGAAATATAATCATTACTAGCATAACAATAACCTAAATTATTTGTTAGTGCTTTAATAACTCCATATACAAGTTTATCTGTTGAATTGATAGAATTACTTTTAACTATGGAATCATCTAAAACAATGCACCCCATAGTTTTATAATCCTATTTCGTAATCGTGTTCTTTTTGTTTTAATTCATCTTGATAAGTGATTTCTTTGGTAGAAGAATCATAGTTAAAATATAAGTGATTATCTTCTTTGTCAACAACTTTAATATTATCTCGATCTATAAGATAAATTTTAAATTCATTAACATTTAAGTTTTTCTTCAAATAATCTAAAATGTGATATTGTGATATAGTATCAACTCTGTTTTTTAGTATATCTTCTTTATTTAATAATCTCATTGGCATTCTCCTTTCTCTTAAAAATTTAGGCAACAAAAAAACTTGTATCATCTACAAGCAATTACTTCAAAAAAGGCATTACGAAACATGGAACTTTATTTTAAATCCTGTCCCTTTGGATTATATATTTGAAATAACACATAGTATTTTCTAAAACCCCTTAATTCTTTTTACTTCGTTCTTTGAATTATGTCTTATTTCAAACTCATTCATTCTAATACTAGAATAGGTACTAACATAAGTCTTTCATCTTACTGTACCTTACTTAACTACGTTCCTATAAACTTTTTAGTTAAGTGTTATTGTGTACATTCCTGTTGCATACTCTTGATATACTAGATACTTTAGTTGTTCTAATATATCTAAACTCTTTTTCAAACCCTTATTTTTTATTTTAATGGTCTGTTGTATTTCTCCTATATTTATATCAGTAATAATCCGATCAAATCCTTTAGTATAAATATAAGAGTAAATATACTTGGTTTCCTTTGGGATTCTTTTATCTTCCCAAATCTTTTGTGGTACTTCTAGGTGTTTAATCTTCATTCATAGATTTCCTCCTTTCTTTTAAATAATTAACATTTTAAAATAATGTGTTAAATTTAATTAACATCAATAATATACATAATAATTACTATCTTGTCAACACTTTTTGAAACATTTTTATTTAAAATGTTGATTTTATTTAACATATATGCTATTATTAGTGCAAGAGGTGTTCATTATGCAAGAAAAAAAGATTGGTGAAATTATTGCTGAAGCTAGAGAAAAAGCAAACCTTTCACAAAGACAACTTGCCAAAATTGCTAGTATTAGTAATGCTCAACTATCTAAAATAGAATCAGGAGAAATTGAAACTCCAAACCCTAAAATGCTTAGAAAGATAAGTCAGCATATCAATGTAAATTATAATGAAATGATGTATAAAATAGGGTTAGGTATGGAAGTTAGTCCTTTAAATCCATTTATTAAAGATTATTATGGTAAAATGACTTTAGATGAATTAAATGAAGCTGAAATCAATGTTTTAGGGAGTATTACAAATTTAAAGCAATTAGTTAAGTCATGTGAAGAAAATTTAAATAAAGACATAATCCAAAGTGAAAAAGAATTACTGCTACATACAATAGAAGATACTAATTATCAAATAACTACATCAAATGAAATAGTAAATTTAATACAAAGTTTAAAAGTAAAGGAGAGAAATAAGAATGCAAAAAAGTAAAACTATAATAAGAAATATTGGAATTGTGTTATTAAATATTTTTATGATAGTAAGTCTAGTATTAGTATTAATGCTTAAAAATGATTATGGTTATAGATTATATTGGGTTATCACACCATTTCTAATGGTACTCGTATTATTAGTAATCAAAAAATGGAGTGCAAGAGGATTAAATGCTGATACAGAAGAATCAAAAGTAATTCAAAGATCCTTTGATGATACAACAACTTTATCAACTGTATTCTTTGGTATTATTTATCTATTTATTCAAGGTGTAGAATGTATTAGAAAAGATATAATAAATAATCCTTATATCATAATTGGATTCTTTATTGTAATGATTATCTATGAAGCATTTACTTACTTATCAATATATGTAGCTAAAAGAGATACTGCAAGATTACTAGAAAAGAAATACAACCATAAAAGAAAATAACCTTTTTGCTTTTCGTAAGATTAGCAATTAGGTTATTTTCATAAGAAAAAAGCTATCACGTTTTGTCAGCTATGCTGATGAAAGTGGTAGTCTTTTTTTGCTTTTTATGAAGTCGCAAGACAAATAAAAAGGCAACAATATTACAATATGAAATTTTGTAATATGTTGCTTAATTGGGTTTCCAAAGGATCACCTTTGGCACACGATATCTAAGTTGGCTCTGCCGACTTAGTAGTGTGTTACTAACTCGTCTAAAGAGTTAGTTTTATGCAGAAATCCATTAGTTACAAAGTTTCTTTTGGATTTCTGCTGACTAAACCATTACTAATTATAAATTTATTTATTATTAAGTCTATTTATTGTATCTTTATAATCATCATAATTACCGATATATTCCACTAGTTTGTTATCTTGAATATTAACAATTTTATTAGCAATTTTATTGATAAAGCACCTATCATGGGAAACGAAAAGTATTGTTCCGTCATATTCATTCAAAGTATCTTCAAGGATTTCACGCGTTGTTATATCCATATGATTCGTGGGCTCGTCTAATATCAAAAAATTGATATTTTCTTGCATTAAACAAAATAATTTTAATCGCACCTTTTCTCCTCCTGATAATTTAGAAACCCTTTTACAAATTGTATTTTTGGTAAACATAAACTTAAATAGAGCACTTCTTAAATGGGACTCCTCACCCTTAAAGCTTTTTCTGGCAATTTCATATATAGTTTTATCATTATCAAAAGTAATTTCTTGTGGAATATAACCTATATTTATATTAGTGCCTAATTTAATACTGTCATTCTTTTTTACTATTTCTCTTATCAAAGTGCTTTTCCCACTACCATTTTTTCCCATTAAACATACATGATCTTTATATTTTATAGTGAAATGAGCATCATCAAAAATCGTTTTACTATCAAAACCAATATTTAGATGACTTATGACTAATACATCTTCTCCAGATCTATTTCCTAAATTAAATTCTAGTGGTAATATTGTTTTTTCTTTCCGTTTATTTAATTTTTCCATTTTTTCCAATCTTTTTTCAATAGCTTTAGCCCTTTTAAAAAATCTTTCATTATTGCCAAGATAACCAAAATACCTCAATTTTTTAATACTTTCTTTCATGGACCTCATTTGCTTTTGCTGATCTTTATAATCTTTAAATTCGAGCATTATACGTTTTTCATTCTCTTCTAAAAAATAAGTATAATTCCCATAATATATGTCTAAAATGCCATCATCAAGAAAAATGATTTTATTAGATATCCTATCTAAAAAATATCTATCATGGGATACAAAAAGAATTGTGCCCTTATAACTCTTTAAAAATTTTTCTAGCCATTCTAAAGTATCTATATCTAAATGATTAGTAGGTTCATCCAAAAGTAATATATCAGGATTTTTAATCATTAAAGCTGCAAAAGATACGATTCTTTTCTCAACACCTGATAAGGTATTATAATATGAATCTAACAAATGTTCTATTTTAAACCCCTTTACTATTTTGCCGATTTTCTCATTAATTTCATAACCACCTAAATTCATAAACTGTTCTTGTAAATTTGTATATTTACTAATTATTTTTTCCAATTCTTTGTTATTTGCCGTTGTCATTTTTTCTTCATATTTTTTCAATGTATTTTCCATATTTAATATATTATTTATACTTTTATATAATATATCCTTTACTTTACGATTTTCATTTTCAATATTTTCCATTTGACTTAAATAGCCAATAGTTGTATTTTTTCGTATTGCAATTGTTCCCGATGTAGGAATTTCAATTCCCATAATTAGTTTTAGGATTGTGGTCTTTCCAGAGCCATTGGGACCAATTAATGAAACAATTTCTCCTCTGTTGATGTCAAGAGATACATCTTTTAGTACATCACCAAATCCATAATTTATTGTTATTTTATTTAAACTTATATCTATCATAGTAATCTCTCCTTTAATTTTACATAAAAAAACCATACAGAGCATCCATATGGCGGATGCAGGCATGACAAAAACTCACACCTGCTTACTATTTTTAAATTCTAGTTTATACAGGTGTGATTACTAATGTATACATGATAACATGGTCTATACTAAACATAGTAATCCCTCCTTCTTTATTTATATTATAGCACATTTTTTCCTTTTTACAAGTCGGCTCTTTAATCACTTGATACTTGACATTTCTTCCACTAATTGTTCTTCATAAATCATAACTTTTTTTGCTTCACTCTTAATTGGGATTGTTCTGTAATGAATATAAATAAATTTTTTCTTTAATATATTGTTTCTATTTCTATTTTGAAGAAATTTTAGTTAAAATCAAAGATGAATTTATTCGAAAATAGGAAACAATATAAACAAATAATTTGTAGAAAATGTTTAAATAAATGAAAAAATAAATACAAGTTCTCTTGTATAAAAAACTTTTCTATTTTTCATATTCATTGTATAATAAAAATGGTGATAACATGAAAGAAACAGAAAAAAAAATTATCGAAATTATTGATACTCTTAGACCATATCTCATCAACGATGGAGGGGATATTGAATTTATAAAATATGAAAACAATATTGTCTATATCAAAATGATGGGAGCATGTGCGGATTGTATGATGATTGATTTTACACTAAAAGATGGAATTGAATTTGCTATTAAAGAAGAAGTGCCTGAGGTTTTAGAAGTTCGAAATATAAGTGAAGGCTTTGAAGATTTAGAAATTAAAAATGTAGAGGAATAACTACATTTTTTTTAACCATGAAATATAAGGAACTGTCATATAATTGGAAAGTTCATTATAAATTCCCCTTAATAAATGATCATAATTCTTACTTTTCTCAATAATTTCTTTTAAAGGTTCATCACTTTTTTGATTATCCATAATTTCCTCATACGCATCAAAGTAAAAGGAAGGAAATAACATCCTTATAAAAAATAGCATTCTATCATAATTGGATAAATATGGATTTCTTAAATAAAGAATAATCTCTTCTAAAATAGTTTCTTTCTTCATATAGAGGGATTTAAAGTATTCAGCGCTATCTCTTACTTTACTATCTTCAATTAAATTAAATGGATCATATAAATCATACAGGGTACTATTCCACTTTATGCGTCTATGGGATACAATTGTTTTTTCTTCTACATCAAAATAAGTATTAAATAGAGAAATACCAACCTCAGCCAGTCCCACATAATAAGAAAAACTTTCGCGAATAATTGGATATTTCACTCCAAATTGACTCATTTGATACTCAAAATAATCAATTTTTTCACTCCATAAATCACTCCATTTTCTATTTTTAGACGCTTCAATCGGAGGAAGATATAACAGTTGTCTTTGAAATTCTTCTAAAAGAGAAAAAGAAATCTCTTCTTTTTCATCGACATAATATTTTAACAAAACATATTTTTTTTGATCGAAATGAACAAAATATTCGTTCGTTACTGTAGTTACGATTTGATGCGTATAAACCCCACGTTGCCAAAGTTCCATCATAAAATGATATACCTGTTCAACAGAAATATCAGGAATTTCTTGTAATCTATATTTTTCATTTTTAACGATAAAAGTATAATAGGCATTCGAGTGGTGAATATCGATTGGTTCTAATTGATAATAGTAATTGATTAGATTTCTCATATATTCACCCCACTTCATCTTATGCACATCACGACAAAAAAAGTAACACTTTGGTTACTTTTTCTTAAAGAAACTAGCTCTTCTAAATATCACTACTCATAGCCTTAATTGACTCTAACTTTTCACGATATTCTACCAATTTCTTTCGTAAAATATTATTTTCTTCTTTTAATTTAAATGTGATAACTTTATATTCCTCTAACTCTTTTTGTAGCATTACACTTTTATCACGATATTCATTGCTTACAGGATTACTTATACGAGTCGATTTTACTCTTGGTTCTTCTTTCCTAAAACTCGAAAAATCATCCGCATAATTATTTTTTATGCTATTTCCTATACTTTCAATAAATGAATCTTTGTTTTTTTCTTCTCGAATTGGATCTTCAATAATTTCTTCTCGAATTTCTACTCGTGGTTCCTCATAAATAATCTCTTCTACAACTGATTTTTTTAATTTAAAAATACGTGTATCTGTTTCCATGATTTCATTTAAAGAAGACATGTTCAAATCTCTAAATGAAGTAACTCTACCACTTTTTATTTCCTTTACTACTTTTTGAATAATCTCTTTAATATGTGCCCAATCATCTTCAGAAATGAATTGTTCTTCCCCATTTCTTATTTTTTTCAAATATAATTTAACATATTCATCTTTATCTATTTCTCCTAATGTATAGATAAAGTAATTTGCATCTTCATAATTAAAGTAGCGAATTTTAAAAGCTTCTGTTTCATGTCCGCGATTATCCATAACATAAACTTTTTCCATGTTATCTACCCTCTTTTATTCTGTAACCATTATAACACGCAATAGTCCTCTTCACAAGCTTTTTTTCAAATTCTAAGTAAAATAAGCAAAAATGAGCCATAATCACTATGAACTCATCTTTTAAATTGTTTATCTTAATACTTAATACAATATAAAACAGATGTATTCGTTGGCCTTGTCGTAATCATTCCTACAGTGCTCTTATAAAGACTGTTTTCCATGTTGTTATAGTGAAAAACGGATGTTTTTGTACTATCTGACCAGATACTATCATAATTTTGAGGAGTATATTGTTTATTTGGATTATGTGGCAAATATAAGTGTCCATTATTGCTTGTCGCATAACCAGAGGAAAAACTTGTTGCATTCTGATGTAAGCCAACACTAACCCCTGTTCCTGTATTTCGGCTTGCTGTTCCTGTACCCCTTAAAAATTCGCCTCTTAAATCTGGAACGGCAAACGTAGTTGTCCCATCTCCGCCAAAATAATTATATGAACCTAACCCTTCTTTTATGGCTCCTGCTAATTTTGGATATTCATTAATCTTATAAACAGAACCATCACAAGATAAATAACCATCTGGAGGAGTTGAGGCTATAATATAAGAAATAACGGTCCCAACAGGAGTTGTATCTTTCTTCGTTCCAATTTCTCCTGTTTCTTCATCGATTTCACAACCCTGTTTTTGAACAATCACTTTTGTCTCTGATATACTCTTACACG
>CAJTSN010000009.1:22089-33087 GCA_910578745.1 uncultured Bacilli bacterium | reverse complement strand
GCTTTTAATAATTGTATTATATTAAGAAGGTGGTTATAAAATGAATTTTATTTGATAATATTCATGCTAACTATGTTTTTTAGAAGAAATTCTTTTTGTAATATGAAAAACAAAAAGGAATTTCTTTGTGAAGGGTATTATAAATTGTTATGTAGGAAGTAAAGCATAAAAAACTTGAATTAAAATTACAAATTTGGTACTATGAAGATGTGATACATATACGGATTTATAATTAAGGGAGGAAGTGCGTTTAAAATTTATACAAATTATATTTATATTATGATTTATTGTTTGGTATTGACGATAATGATTGAAGGCTTGACTGCTATTTTATTGGGATTAAGAGGGAAGGATTTATTGAATGTTTTGCTTGTAAATATTTTAACAAATCCACTTTTAAATGCAATTCATCCATTATTTTTATTTCATTATGGGAAAGAAGCACAAATAATAAGTATGTTGATATTAGAAATTTTAGTAGTTCTATTAGAAGGATTTATCTATTATAAGGTTTTGAATTATAAAAAAATGAGTGGGTATAAATTATCGTTCCTATGCAATTTTTTATCATTTATGGTAGGAACTTTAATAAACTATAATATTATTTAAGGAGTGTGTGATTGTGATGAACAAATTTAGAAAAATAATTTTACTTTTATTGATAGGTTTATTTGTACCTAATATTGTAAAAGCAGATTGTGGCTATGCCGTTTATGAGGATTATGAAGCGAAAGTTTCTAATACAAATGGGGCAACTGTTTATAAGCTTGAAGATGATGGAACCTATAAAGCGACAGGCGAAAAAATAGCTTATGGAAAAACCGTAGAAATTGAATATGATGTTGCTAAAGCGGAGGGAACCATTTTACTAGCAATTGATTGGGATGGACCAGGGGTGTTCTGTGTTAAAGCAAGTGATCTAGTTAATATTAAAGATTTTAAAAGTACGAATGATGGTTTTAAAAAGTCAGATTTTTATACAATTGTTGATACTGAAGTAAGAAGTGGCCCAGGTGTATTATACGATGTAGTAGGTACAATAAAAGCAGATACAAATATTATGATAGGTTTTGATGAGAACGATATATATGCTGATTCAAAAGCTGGAGCTTGGGTTTTAATTTCCAATGGAACAATAAGTGGTTATGTCTATTTTGAACAGTGTTATGGAAAGCTACCTATCACTATAGGATATAAAGCGGAAAAGGGAATCTATTATAGTGGCTATAACGATTCAAAATTGAATATCAGTTTTGGAGATAAACTTGATGTAAAATATATCATACCAGCCAATAAAGGCGAAAACTTATATTATACAAAAATAGGTAATAGGTTTGAATATATAGAGGGAACAAAAGTTGTCAAACAATATAAGCACAAACTAATTGTAATCGATTTAAATACGGATAAATTTCCAATTGCTCTTTCAAATTTAAATGGTAAAGAGTTAAATATACGAGACTATTTAAAGTTGAATCAAGAGTACCAGATTCGATATGTTAAGAATCATAGGTATGGAAATATTTATTATATTGAAATAGATAATAAAGTATATAGTTTTTCATATAATAGCGATTATGGAGATCATGGTGAATATGAGTATCCAATTGTAGTCACAGATAAAAAGCAGAAGGTGACATGGAATGATAGGGAAGTAGAGGCATACAAGTTATTAAATTCTGAAGAAAAATCAATTTATTATAGTAATGATTTAGGACTTTCTAATCCAAAGTCTGATAAAATTGTTGAACTTGTTCAAAACGATCCAAAAGAGGAAGATGATGATAAGAATAGCGATAAAAAAGAAGAAAATAACAAAAACGACGATGAAAATGGAAACGGTAATTTGAACGATGATCAAAATGGGAACGATAATTTGAATGATGATGAAAAAAAGGAAGTACTTACAATTGATGGGTTAAGTTCTAAAGATTATGTATTTTGGTGCTTGATCGGTGCTCTAACCATAGCAGTAATTACCACAGTTGTGTTAGTTATTGTAAATAAAAAGAAAAAAGATAGACAAGAAATGTAGTTACTACATTTTTTTCTTGATTCATAGTAATAATTATTGTATGATAAAAATGATGTGATGAAAAATGAAAATAATAGAAAAACTTTATAAAAAATATGAAGAAATTATCAATTACTTTATTGTAGGAATTCTCACTACGATGGTATCGCTTGGGAGTTATTATTTATGTGTTTGTACCTTTTTAAATCCGAATAATGCAATTGAGTTACAAATAGCAAATCTAGTTTCTTGGGTTTGTGCGGTTGTATTTTCTTATGTTACAAATCGTGCATTTGTATTTAAAAGTAAGAATAAAAATCAAATAAAGGAAATTATTTCTTTTGTTTCTTCACGTATTTTAACCCTTTTTATGGATATGGCAATTATGTTTATAGGTGTGACTTTGCTTCATATTAGCGATAAGGTTACAAAACTTGTTGTGCAAGTCGTTGTTACAGTGATGAATTATATTTTAAGTAAATGGTTTGTGTTTAAGAAAAAAAATACATGATAAGAAAAAGGTTTAATATGTATTTTTTTGTTTATTATTTATAGAATAAGATAAGAAGGTCTTTTTAAATAAAAGGAGATTGTTTTATAATCCTTTTAAAAATGTAGTAAATTTTGTAAATTTTTCGTTCGTTTAAGAAAATATGTGTTAGAATAGTGTACAATTTGTTAAAAAAATGAAAATCAATTTAATTGGAATTGAATATAGATACCTTTGATGGTATAATCTTAGGTGCAAAAGGAACCAGGAGGACTTTAATATGGATAAAAAATATATATGGTTATTTGGTGAAAATTCTGGAAATACAGCAAATAATAATTCTTTCTATTTTTGGAAGGAAGCTGTAAAAGAAAGTGATGAAATTTTAAAATATTTTGTTTTAAAAAAGACGAAAAAACATTTAGAGTTGTATCGTCACTTAACAGATTTAGAAAAAACATATATAGTTTGGAAAAATTCAATAAAACATTATCAATTGTATAAATGTGCCGATATGCTCCTTGTATCATTAAGCTATAAAGATGTACAACCAACGAAAGGTGGAGGAGCACTTAATGCCCCTGTTATCTATTTGCAACATGGAACGACAGGAATCAAGAAAATAACATATAGTGGGAATAGTTATAATAATCATATGTTTCGATTTATTGTATATAATCCTAAAATGATGCAATTATTTCAGGAAGAAAATGGTTTTAAAGAATATCAGTTATATTATGCTAAAGTTCATCCAAGATATCAGGAACTTGTAAAGAAACAACGTGCTTATAAAGGAGAGCAAAATCAAATTTTGTGGTTTGTGACATGGAGGGAATATTTTGGGAATAATCCAGAAACCAAACAGTTTTTAAGAACCATTAAAAGAACAATTGAAAACGAAAAGCTAGCTCATTTTTTGCGTAATGAAAAATTGACAATAAAATTATGCATGCATAGTTTGTTCACGAAAGAACATAAAGATTATTTAAGGCAAGCTCTAAAAGATACCAATATTGAAATAGCGGATTCTTCAAAAATTGACGTTATGGATGAAATGGTAAAAAGTAGACTTTTAATTACAGATTACTCTTCTTTAGGATTTGATTTTACTTTTCTAGAAAAACCGGTTGTATTATTTCAACCAGATCGAGATGCTTACTTAAGAAAAAGAGGATTATATTGTTCTTGTGAAGACATGGAGGAAAATAGTATTGATACATCTTCTAGTTTAGTAAAATATATTATGAAAGGAGATTATTCAATTAATTCGTTTTTTGTTGAGAGAACCCCAGATGATATAGATTATGATGCAGTAGTAGATGGGATATATACTAAAGAGTTATACAAGAATTTAAAGAAATCTCAACTTCAAAAAATTGTCTTTTTAGGATACAATTTCTTTGGAAGAGGGGGAACCATCTCTGCGACAAAGTCATTAGTAGAAGGACTACTAGAAAAGGGATATTTGGTTGAACTTTTATCTTTAAAAAAGACAAATCGTATTAATAATTGTGAATTTCCTTATGGATGTATAGTAAAAAGTATTTATGTAGCAAGTAAAAAATCTAAGAAAACAATATTGAAAAGGGCTATGTACTTGCGAGATGCTCATTATTCTTATTTGAAATACGATAGCAATAAAAAATATTTAATTCCATATGCAGGTATAGGTCTTAAAAAATACTTGCAGAACATAAAGGCACAAACGGTTGTATCTACCAGAGAAACACTCCATTTTTTCTTACATGATACAAAATCAGAGTTTGTTAAGAATAAAATTTACTTTTTCCATACAGATGCGAATTTAATTGAGGAAATATATCCCGGAATTATGCCAAAATTAGATGCGCTACAATTAGAAAAATGTGCATTTGTTACAGAGCTAAACCGAAAAAGATATATTGAAAAATTAAATTTTAAGAGTTACAAACAGTATGGCGTAATAGGAAATGCACTGACGAGTGATTCAATTCTTCCAAGGGAAGAGATTAAAGCTCCCGGAAAAAAAGAGATATATTCTGGCATTTATCTAACAAGAATTTCTAAGGATCGTGTAAAAGATTTAAATAATGTCATTGAATTTGGAAAGTATTTGAAAGAAAATAAGATTTCTACGATTCGTATTCATGTATATGGAACAGGAGATTATGTAGATCAGTTTGAAGATTTAATTTTTGAAAATGATATTGATGAATATATCTTTTATAAAGGACTTACCCAATCTCCTCAACTTGAAATTCGAAAACATGATTTCACAGTGGATTTTTCTTTAAATCAATCCTTTGGTATGTCTTATATAGAAAGTACTTTAAATGGTTCAAAAGTATTCGCCTATCCAAACTATGGTTCAAAAGAAGTCCTTGAAGAAATTCCAGATGCTTTTATTACATCTTTTGAAGACTTAGTAAATAAAATTCATGCATTAGAAAAAGTAACAGATGAAGAATTAAAAAGGAATTTTGATATGATTATGAAAAAATATTCTAGAAAGGAAGTATCTGATAAGTTTTTAGATTTATTAGAGAAGTAAGTATGGTAGTAGAAGAAAACAAGAAATTTAAAAAAATGATATTTCTTATTTTGGGGGTATATTTGATTTTCTTTTTTGGAGTTTCTTGCACAATGCAAAAGGAAACTACCTCACCAAATGTTCCTATTGAAAAGTTAAAGTGGCCTCCAGAAGATAAGACATTATTTACAAAAGAAACATTAAAATTGGAGTTAATGAGTGCTTATGGGGATAATGAGGGATACCATCCAAAAGTGGTGGCTTTTGATGAAGCATGGAATGGATACTATTATTGGATAGCCTTTACACCCTATCCTCATGCGGATCAAAGTAAGGAAAATCCTCATATTTTGGCAAGTAACGATATGATTGATTGGGAAGAACCAGATGGCTTTCATAATCCATTAGAACCACGTCCAAATGGCGATTTTAGGTACTTTTATAATTCTGATACCCATCTTTTATATAATAAAGAGAAAAATCGCTTAGAATGTTTTTGGAGATATGTTGATGATGTGAATAGTATCGTTATTATTTATGAATCACATACATATGATGGTGTATCTTGGAGTGAGAAAGAGATATTTTTAAAAAATAAGAGAAAACAGGTCGATTATCTTAGTCCTGTTGTCATGATTGAAGATGGAAAATATGAAGTATGGTATGTGGATAGGGATTTCACGCTAAAGTATATTGAACGAGGGATAGAAGAAAGTGAATGGACAAGTGCTAGAAAAATAAATTTATACTATGAAGATAAAAACTTAAGAAATTGGCATTTAGATGTAATAAAGACAGAAGAAGGGTATGAGATGTTGGTAAGCGCATTCATTAAGGGACAAAATCATAATCGAATGAATCTTTATTATACGAAGTCCAAAGATAATCTTTATTATGATCAAATGAAAGTCCTTTTAACACCTTTGAAATATAGTTGGAATAATAAAGGATTGTATAGAAGTGCTCTTTTATATTATCAAGACCATTATTTTCTCTTTTATAGCGGAATTGGGAAAGATGGAAATCGTGGAGTTGGAATCACCTATGGAAAGAGTATGGATTCGCTTATTTGGCTTACATCAGGCAATGTATATGATTTTAAAAAGATAACGAGTAAAACAACTTGCTACGAGTAGTCCTATTATGTTACAATGATAAGTAGAGAGTAGGGATTAAATGAAGAGAATTTTAACATATGGAACGTACGATCTTTTACATTATGGACATATTCGATTACTTAAAAGGGCTAAACAGATGGGAGATTATTTGATTGTTGCCCTTTCAACGGATGATTTTAATGCAATAAAAAATAAAAAAGCCTATCATAATTATGAAACTAGAAAACAAATGCTAGAGGCAATTCGTTATGTTGATTTGGTGATTCCTGAAAATACTTGGGATCAAAAAATTGATGATGTAAAAACCTATCAAGTTGATACTGTTGTTATGGGTTCTGACTGGAAGGATAGTGAGCGTTTTGAATGCTTAAGACCTTATTGTGAGGTTGTTTATCTAGATAGAACAGAAGGCGTTTCTACTACACAAATTAAGAATGATTTAAAATTGCAGGACCCTATAAATGGTATCGATCAACTTCCTGAGGAAAAAGAAAAATAGATTTTTTGTGTAAAAAAATGAATGTTTTTGTAGCATTCATTCATTTTTTAGGAGGTAAATATGCAAGTATTACTATTTTTATTTCAAATGCATTTAAAAATCATTTACTTTATTCTAAAATTATTTACTAAAACGAAACGACAAGTTTTCTTTTTGAGTAGACAGACCAATGAACCATCCATTAATTATCAATATTTGATCGATTTTATACAAAATAAAGATGCATCGATAGGAATCAAAGTCAGTTGTAGAAGAGCACCAGAGGGCTTAAATAAAAAGATGCATTCTAACGAAAAAATATTTTCATGGAAAGAAATAAAGGAAATCGTTTCTTACTATTTTTTATTATATAAGCAAATGTACTTTTTAGCTTCCTCAAAGGTAATCCTTATAGATGGGTATAATATTTTGGTGAGTGGACTTCATCATAAAAAAGATACAAAGATTATTCAAATATGGCATGCCTTAGCAGCAATAAAAAAATTTGGTTACCAAACGATTGATAAACAAGATGGGATTTCTTTTAAAATGGCAAAATCACTTCATTTGCACGAAAATTATGATTATGTCATTTCTGGTTCTGATGCGATGAAAGATGCCTTTAGCGAAGCTTTTCATATTTCAAAAGAAAAAATTTTATCCATAGGAACGCCCTACATAGACTATTTATTAAAAACAAAACCAAATCAATACGAAGCTTATGAAAATTATCCATGTTTAAAAAATAAAAAAGTAATACTCTATTGTCCTACCTTTCGTAGAAATGGTAAAAATGTAGTAGATGAAATTATTAAAAATATAGATTTAGATAAATATTGTTTGATTATTCGTTTGCATCCTCTTGATGTATCGAATAGACCAAAATCTAATTTAGAAGGCGTTTTATTAAATCCTAAGATCGAGTATGTCACTCTACTTAAGATGGCGGATTATGTCATTACAGATTACTCGGCTTTAATGATAGAAGCAAGTATCGTCTTATCAAATATTTTCTTATATGTATACGATTATGAGCAGTATGAAGAAGAAAATGGATTAAACATCAACTTATTTGAAGAACTTAAGGAATGTGTGTTTAAAGATTTTCATGATTTGATGGCGTGTATAGAAAACAAACAATATAATCAAAAGAGCCTAGTCTCTTTTAGAGAAAAATATGTTACAAATTTAAAGGGAAATAGTACAGAAGAGATATATGATTTAATTAGAGGGATGTTATGAAAAGTATAAGAACAATGGCGGTGGATCTTTCTAAAAAAAGCACCACTATGCGCAAATTATTTAGAAAGATAAAACGCACAAAAGAAAGAATAAGCTATCAAAAGTATTACCTTAAATATAAAGTAGATGATAAAATCGTTTTTTTTGAAACTTTTAATGGTCGAAATTATGCATGTAGTCCTAAGGCCATTTATGAAAAAATGCTTGAGATGAAGGAATTTAAAGATTATAAATTTATTTGGGCATTTATTGATCCAGATCAACATGAGGTAAAGAAGGATAAAAGGTTACTACTTGTAAAGCAGAATAGTAAGGATTATTTTCGAGCTTTGTCTAGTGCGAAATATTGGATTGTAAATTCCATTTTAGAAGAAAGTATTAAAAAGAAGAAAAATCAAGTTTATGTGCAATGCTGGCATGGTACTCCTTTGAAACGATTGCGTTATGATATTGAAGTAGAAGGTTCTGTTATGAATAGTATTAGTGAAATTCGGAAGAGAAATGATATTGATGCTGTACGCTTTGATTATTTTATATCCCCTTCTAAATTTTGTACAAAAGTATTTACTTCCGCTTTCAATTTAAAAAAATTAGGAAAAGAAAACATCTTAATAGAAAAGGGTTATCCTAGAAATGATTCTTTATTTCACTATACAGAAAAAGAAATAGTAAATTTAAAGAAAAAATTTGGAATTAAGCAAGATAAGAAAGTAATTTTATATGCGCCTACTTTTAGAGACAATCAACATACATCTGGTGTAGGCTATACATATGAATTAGGAATTGATTTTGAACGTTTGCAAAAAAAGTTTGGTAAAGACTATATCCTATTATTTAGAACACATTATTTTGTTGCGAAACAACTCGATTTGAGTCAATACAATGGCTTTATTATTGATGTATCACTTGTTGATGATGTAAATGAATTATATATGGTTAGTGATATCATAATGACAGATTATTCAAGTGTTTTCTTTGATTTTGCAAATTTGAAAAGACCTATGTTGTTTTATATGTATGATTTAGAGCTTTATAAGGGAAAATTAAGAGACTTTTACATTGATTTAGATGAGCTTCCAGGTCCTATTACACAAACACAAGAGGAGTTAGAGAGTGTTTTAGAGAATATAGAAAATATCTCTAAAGAGTATAAGGAAAAGTACGAACAATTTAATAAAAAATACAATTATTTAGATGATGGAAATGCCAGTAGTAGGGTCATAGCGGAACTATTTAAAGAAAAAAATTAAATTTTTATTTTATGATTAGGTTAGAGAAATGTTTATTATGGTCTGACCTTTTCTTTTGCATAATAAGATGGGAATATATAGTTTAAAATAGTATTTTTGAATATAATTTTTGAAGAAGAGGGGTTTTCCTACATGCATAATTGAGTTATAATAAATATAACTTTAGAAAAGAGTGAGAAGTATGAAAAAAAGTATACTTACAATTTCTATATTTGTTGTATCTATATTTTTATCTACTTATTTTATTTATAAATATACAGAGAATAGAAGTGTTTCTGTGGATAAAAAT
The DNA here is from genome assembly GCA_910578745.1 of uncultured Bacilli bacterium. GTDB lineage: Bacteria > Bacillota_I > Bacilli_A > RF39 > UBA660 > CATOJL01. The sequence goes on along the minus strand of CAJTSN010000009.1, from coordinate 23,697 downwards.
ATAGAACATGTTGATACAAGTGGCATCACAAAACTTATGGTAGTAGCCCACCCAGATGATGACTTTATTTGGGGAGGTAGTCACCTAATGGATGATGATTATTTAGTAGTATGTATTACTTGTGGAGTAAAAAAAACAAGAGTTCTTGAATTCAAAGAAGCCATGAAAAAGACAAATGAAAAATATATTATGTTAGGGTATCCTGATAAGACCAAAGGAAAAAGAGATGACTGGTCTAGTGTTTATACTTCTATTTCAAGTGATTTAAAAAAAATTATTGATTATAAAGATTGGAATTTGATTGTAACACATAATCCAGATGGAGAATATGGACATATTCATCATAAAATGACTAGTGAAATCGTAACGAATCTTTCAAATAAAGAGAGACTGATGTATTTTGGAAAATATTATAAAAAAGAAAATATTCCAGAAGATTTACCTACGATTAGCGAAAAAAATAAGAAAATAAAAAGAGAAGAACTTATTCCTATCTATGCTTCACAAGGATATTCTATGGACAAGTTTGGGCATATGTTTGATTATGAAAATTGGAGGAGTTATGATGAATGGAATCAAGAATAAAAAAGATTTATGGGCAGTATCCCTTTTTATTGTCTTTACTTTATTCATTTATTTTCTAATAACGAGAGGAACTTATTTATATGGTTCTACGCTTGATTGGAGTGCACAACATTACTTAATTCCTGAATATTTTAGAAATTTATTTTACGAAACGGGAGATTTATTCCCTGACTTTGCCCCTCATCTTGGAAGTGGACAAAATATTTACTATTTTTCCTATTATGGACTTTTTAATCCATTTATACTCTTTTCTTATTTTCTTCCATTTATAAAGATGGTAGATTATATCCAGTTTCTTGGTATTGTTATTCCTCTTTTATCAACAATTCTTTTTTATTTTTATTTAAGAAAACATGTTTCTTTTAAAATTGCTTTTCTAACTTCTTTTTTATTTCTATGTGCAGGGCCTGTTTTATTTCATTCGCATAGACATTGGATGTTTATTAATTATTTTCCTTTTTTTATGCTTGCTTTATTTGGCATGGATTGTTTTTTTGAAAAAGGAAAAATGACTCTTTTAACGATTTCTTGTTTTTTAATTATTATGACAAGTTATTATTATAGTATTGGTTCTTTTTTTGCCTTATTTTTATATGGCGTTTATCTTATTTTAAAGGAGAAAAGAAATAAGAAAGTTCTAATAAAACTATGTATTCCTTTTTTGATTGCTATTTTAATGGGTGCTGTTTTATTGTTTCCAACCCTTTATACTTTGTTTGCTGGTAGAGATCAAACAGGGAAGGCAGTCGAATTTTTAAACTTATTTATCCCAAGAAGAAATTATCGATTCTTACTTTATGGAACTTATGCAGTAGGGGTAACTGGAATTTGCTTTATCTCCCTTCTGCACCTCTTCTTTACAAAAAAAAGAGAAAATATTTTTATAGGTATTGTTTTTCTATGTATGAGTCTTTTTCCAATTTTTAACTATATTTTAAATGCAGGCCTTTATATAAACGCTAAGACATTAATTCCTTTTTTACCTTTGATTTTATATAGTTTTTCTATCTTTTTAACCGATTT
>CAJTSN010000009.1:18145-22079 GCA_910578745.1 uncultured Bacilli bacterium | reverse complement strand
AAAGTCGTCTATCTTGATCTAGCAGTCACTTTCCTTTTTTTCCTTTTCTATTATAAGACGAAAAGAGAAAATATTTTTTTATTTTTCATTGGCTGTATGGCATTTTTCATTTGTATAAAAACGAATTTAAATGATAAACTTGAATCAAAAAAGGTTATTTATGGGGAAGATTATCAGGATATGGAAGAAGCTATCGATTTTATTACAAAAAGAGAACAAAATATCTATCGCATCAATAACTCTATTTTACCAAGCCTTACTATGAATAAGATACAAAATAAAAATCACTTTGCAACTACGCTTTATTCTTCAACATTTAATAAGGCCTATAATGATTTCTTTTTTGAAAAAATAAATAATGCAATTCCCTATCGTAATAAGTCGATGACGCCTTCTTCTCTTCATCCTTTGTTTCAAATTCTGTTTGGAGAAAAATATTTGATTACAAAAGAAAATAAAGAAATCAATGGAAAGAAAATTTATGAAAAAGGAAATATAAAGGTATTTGAAAAAGAGCCTGTTCTGCCCATTGCCTATGCAACAAATCATTTTATAAGTGCTTCTTTTTTTGAAAGGTTAGAGTATCCGAATACCATTTTCGCCTATCTGGGGAGTGTAATACAAAAAGAAGGAGAAGAATTTGAGCCTATAGAAAAAGAAAATCTAATCTATGAGATTGATAAACAAAAAAATATAAAAATAGAAGAAAAGGAAAATGGATTTCAAGTGAATTCAAAGAAAGATGGTTTCTTAAAATTGAAACTGGATAAAAAGTATCAAGATAGACTATTATTTATTCGTTTTAAGAACAATCATAATCCAGAATGTGGATTGATGGAACTTGCGATTACAATAAATGGAAAAAAGAATAAATTAAGTTGCGCTACATGGAAATATCATAATCAAAACTTTGTTTTTGACTATGTAATTGAACGTCCTAAAACACTTATAGTCACTTTTACAGAGGGAATGTATGATTTATCTGATTTTGAAATCTATAGTTTTACCTATGAAGAGTTATATGAAAAAATAAAAGAAGTTTCCCCTTTTTTATTTGATAAATCTGCTACTTTAGGAGATGATATTGTTGGAAATATTGATGTAAGGGAAGATGGCTATTTTGCCACCTCAATTCCTTATGATCAAGGTTTTAAAGCTTTTGTAGATGGAAAGAGTGTAAGCGTTGAAAAAATAAATGAACTTTTTATCGGCTTTAAAATAAAGAAAGGAAATCATCAAATTAGAATTCATTATGAAGCACCTTATAAAAAAGAATCCCTTTGGGTAAGTGGGATTGGTTTTTTCTTATTAGGAGTCATGTTATGTTATGAAAAGAGGAATTTTCGATGGAAAAAGTAAGTATTGTTGTTCCTTGTTATAATGAGGAAGAAGTACTAGAGAAATTTTATGAAACAGTTACGAAAATTATGGAAAAAAATTCTACAGATTTTGAGTACATCTTTATTGATGATGGCTCTAAAGATAGAACGTTATCCATTATGCGTAAACTGGCAAGAGAGGATAAAAGAGTTCGCTATATTTCTTTTTCAAGAAATTTTGGGAAAGAAGCAGGCATTTATGCTGGACTGAAAAATAGTGTAGGAGATTATGTTGTTGTTATGGATGCGGATTTACAACATGACCCTAAATTGTTACCAACTATGATTGACATTTTAAAATCAGGAGAATATCAAAGTGTAGCTGTAAGAAGATATAATCGTAAAGAAGGAATTCGTGGCGCTTTTTCAAAACTTTTCTTTAAAATCATGGCGAGTCTTTCTGGTTTAAATACAAAAGAGGGAGAGATGGATTATCGCATGATGAATCGTAGAATGGTAGATTCTATTTTACAAATGGCTGAGTATAATCGATTTTCGAAAGGAATTTTTTCTTTTGTAGGATTTGATACAAAATGGATTGAACAAGAGAATATTGAAAGAGAATTTGGACAAACAAAATGGAATATGAAAAGTTTATTCAAATATTCGATAGAAGGTATCACTGCTTTTTCTACGAAGCCTTTATTGATTTCCTCTTTTCTTGGCCTATTTTTTTGTTTTCTCGCTTTTATATTTATCATTATTATCGTTTTTAAAACACTTGTTTTTGGAGAAGTTGTACAAGGATTTCCTACTCTTATTTGTTGTTTATTTCTTTGTAGTGGAATACAGTTATTTTGCTTTGGAATTATGGGAGAGTATTTAGCAAAAATGTATTTAGAAGTAAAAAACAGACCTATTTATTTAGTAAAAGAAAGAAGTGAAGATTTGAAGAATGAAAAGATGGAAGAGGTTAAGGAAAAATCAAAGTAGTATGTTTGTTAAAGATGATAGATAAGAAGTTTTTCTATTTAGGTTCTATATTTTCATAATCTAGACTAGAGGATTCACATTTATAATTTCCTATATCTTAACTTTGAGAAGTAGTAAGTTGGTAGTACAATCGCTATAAAATATTGTAAGCCTCTTTGTAAAAGAACTATTTCTAATAAAAAGTGATTATTTTTTCAAATTTTAGAAATTTAGAAGGAATCTAAAAAGGAAAATGCTATGTTCATTTTAGAGGTGGTAAAAAGTAGAGTGAGATTTGTGTAGAACTATAAACGATTAATAAAAAATAATCGTTCTCCTTCCTTACCAAGGCTTATTTTAATATTTTTTTGTTGTAGATTTAAAATAAACAAGATATAATAGAAAAAGGTGATAGAATGTTTGAAAATTTAGGTGATCGTTTACAAAAAGCATTAGATAAAATGAAAGGCTATGGTAAGATCACAGAGGATAATATTAGTGATGTAACAAGAGAAATTCGTCTCGCTTTACTAGAAGCGGATGTGAATTATCAAGTCGTAAAAGAATTTGTTTCAAATGTGAAAGAAAAGGCTTTAGGAGAAGAAGTGAGTAAGAGTTTAAAACCGGGGGAAGCCTTTGTTAAAATTGTAAAAGATGAATTGGTTTCTCTTTTAGGTGGAGAAAAAGAGGATTTAAATATTAAGGGAAATCCAGCGACATTAATGTTGGTTGGTCTACAAGGTAGTGGTAAGACAACAATGATTGCTAAGCTAGCCAATATGCTTCGTAAAAAGTATAAAAAAAATCCCCTTTTGGTCGCTTGTGATGTATATCGTCCAGCGGCGATAGATCAACTAAAGCAATTAGGTCGTGAACTTAATATCGAAGTATATGAGGAAGGAAAAGAAAATCCTGTTACAATTTCAGAAAATGCCATAAGATATGCGAAAGAAAAGGGTTATGACTATGTTTTAATTGATACCGCAGGACGTTTGCACATTGATGAAGATTTAATGAATGAACTTAAACAAATAACAGAAAAAGTGCATCCTGATGAAACCCTTTTGGTTATTGATAGCATGATGGGGCAAGATGCGATTCATGTCATTGAAGGATTTCATAGTAATTTGTCGTTAACGGGGGCTGTTTTGACTAAATTGGATGGAGATACAAGAGGTGGAGCAGCACTTTCCATCCGCCATTTAACGAATGTACCAATTAAGTTTATTGGTGTGAGTGAAAAAATGGATGGTTTAGAAGAGTTTTATCCAGAAAGAATGGCAACTAGAATATTAGGTATGGGCGATTTGATGTCCATGATTGAAAAAGCAGAGTCAGTGATAGATCAAGAAGAAGCTTTAAAAGCGGCTAAAAAGATGAAGAAAGGAAATTTTGATTTGGAAGACTTTTTAAATCAAATTCATCAAATTAAGAAATTAGGGCCACTTGAAAATATATTAAAAATGATACCGGGTGCAAAGAAGATGGGACTTACGAGTGTGAAAGTGGATCCGAAAGATATGGCACATATTGAGGCGATCATTCAGTCCATGACACCAGAGGAAAGAAAGAATCCGACGATTTTAAAGGCTTCTAGAAAAGTTAGAATTGCTAAAGGAAGCGGAAGAAGTGTAGAAGAAGTC
>CAJTSN010000009.1:15156-18130 GCA_910578745.1 uncultured Bacilli bacterium | reverse complement strand
GAATGGTAATTTTAAAATGCCTTTTTAAAGGAGAAACTTCATGGAAAAAATTTTAGATATTTTATTAGAAAATGGTTGTGAAATAGATAAAGATTATTATTTACAAGAAGTTAAAAATTATCGAAGTAAAGAGGAAGTAAAAAGAAAAATAGAGGATTATATTGATACATTTATTAAAACAAATACTTGTGAAATAAAAGATGTATCCGTTGCATTGGTGTTAGAAGAAGATACTTACTTTTATGGGAATCACAAGACTACATTGTATGATCTAGCCTCGATTACCAAGCTTTTTACATTAAAAGCAATTTATGAGTTAGAAAAAGAAAATAAAATTGAATTTACAAATCCAATTCATACTTATTTGATGGAATTTGAGGGCCTAGGCAATTATACAATTTGGGATGCTATAAAAATGACAGGTCGAATCGAAACAGATGGGAAATTATCAGATACAAAAGATTACGCTACTTTTACAAAAGTTCTTGAAACTGTGCAGTTGAAAGAGTCTAAGAACAAGGCAAACTATACAGATATAGAGTTTATTATTCTTGGAAAAGTAATAGAAAAGGTAACAGGGAAAAATCTCAAGGATTACTTTAAAGAAAATATTTTTTTCAAGCAAGATATGAAAAATACATGTTTTATGCCAAGTCATGATTTTATTTTAAAAGGCAATGGAAATACTTTATATCTACCTCACGATTTTAAAACAAGGGTAGCACATGGAGTAACAGGAGCGGCAGGACTTTTTAGCAATGTAGAGGATTTATCTTTATTTGCACGACGATTATGGGAAGGGAAAGTTTTCGATAAGGATTTTATTCAAGAGATTTATGATTATACCTTTGTCGATACAAGTAATCGGAATCGAAGTTTGGCAGGGCTTTATAAAAAAACAAAAGAGTATCGCTCCTATATCCCTAGAGAATTTTCAGATTTTTCTTTAGGGCATCAAGGTTTTACTGGTTCTGTTTTCGTAGTGGATTTAAAACTACATATGGCTCAAATTTTACTTTTTGATGCTATACCAAATGAAAGTAAGAATAAAAATCCTGATTTTATCTCTAATTTTTATGAATTTAGAGATAAAATAACAAAATATCTCATTCTATTTTATTTGTTAAGTGCGAAAGACTCATGTTAGATAAGGTTCACTTATCTATTTCTTGTGTTATAATAGATAACATTGGTGATTTTATGGATGAAAAACGATTTAATTTAAAAGAGATATTCACACAACCAAAATATAGGCGAATGAATCCTTATCAAAAGGAAATTTTTGTGACAGGTTTATTTCATAGTAAAAATTTTAATCAGATAAGAAAAGAAGAGCACATCGTTTTACTTAAGGAATTAAAAGAAGTATTACTAAAAAAATATAGATGTGGTCCTTATACTATGATTGTACTTCCAAGCGACTATCAATTACATGAGGATTTATTTGATATGGTTACAGATGTATATAAGAGAAGAATATATATTCGAAAATCTTTTGTTGAGGATGGAATCATTCAAAATGGATATGACGATGCCTATTGCCTAGATTTTTTAAATGTGTATCTATTAGATTGTATATACCATGAAATGTATCATATCATTTCTAGAAATCAGATTATGCGGAAATCCACTTCTTATTTAGATAGAGAGTTTGTTGAACAATTACTTTGGTATTTAACTATAAAGCATAATGAAAATAGTTCCTTGATGGAGCAAGTAGCGCAAATAGAAAGTACATTTTTAGAAGAAGATATTTTGTCTTATCGTATGCTTCCTGAAGAATATTACGCCCATCTTTTTGCTTATAATCAAGTGAATCATGCCTTTAAGAGAAATGTAGTTCTTTATGGAGAAGACAAAAATTTAGGAAAATATCAATTTGATGTAGAACAGGAAAAAAGTATTTTAGTAAAACAATATAATAATATACACAAAACAAATTATACTTTTGATGAAATCTATGAACAAGTTTATCTTATGAATATCATTTGTTTTTCAACGAAAAATGAAGAAGAAGTAAGAGAAGTTTATCAGAAGTTAGGAAGGAAAAAACATTTTATAAAAAGATAGAGGAAGTAAAAAAGAAAAATACATAATAAAAAGGGAATTAGGAATTTATTTAATAAAGTTCGTGGATTTTCATGATTCATTTGAGAGTATAAGTATAAAAACGATAAAAAATAAATTTAAAATATTTAATGTTTGGTAAGATAGTGAGTATTTTTTGCTTTTTTAAACCAGATTTATATTAAAAAATCGTGTTGTAAAGGAAAGAAGAGTAGTAACAATAAATATAAAGAATAGTTCGTTTCTTAAAATCTATTTGTTTATTTAAAAAAGAATACATGAATATGTAGGGATAGAAAAATAAAAATAAGATGCTTATTTTTAGGAAAGTATCCTATTCATAAATTTTTTAGCGACATACTATAAAATAGATAAGGAGGAATGAAAATGTTTGGTAGAAATTGTTGTAATAGAGCACAAGGTATGTATGCTGGTCCAATGATGAATTATGGAGGTTCTCCATGTATGGAGCAACAAGTTGTTGAACCAACGATTACAAAATGTGTAGAAAAAGAAATCTATCATGAAGTACCACAAGTGTGATAATTTATGATAGACCGAATAAATGAAGATAAATTTGAAGGTATTTGATAAGAAGTATTTTTTTTGTAGTATAATGAAATAGAGGTTGGTCTTATGAAAATTTTAATGATTAGTAACATGGATGATGATGAAAAATTAGAGGATATATGGCTTGCAAGAGTTTTTCAAAAAGATGGTCATAAAGTAGCAATTGTTGATAAACATTATGATGAGAATCTAGAGGATTTATTTGATATTTTTTTATTAAGAAATACATGGGATACAGAAGCAACAATAAAAACAGTTACAGAAAAATCTAATTTTAGAAAAAGAGTTATTAAGAAAAAACTTCCACGTATTAATTTTGATGGTAAATATGATGGTG
>CAJTSN010000009.1:0-15146 GCA_910578745.1 uncultured Bacilli bacterium | reverse complement strand
ATAAAGGATATCTTGTTAAATTATATAAAGAAGGTTATTCAGTCATCCCAACGATTGATAACATTCAAAACCTATATCTTTTAAAAGAATATGACAAGTTTATACTTAAACTTAAAGATAGTTATGATGGAATAGGTCAAATGATATTGGATGAGCAGGAAGTAAAACAAAGATTTACAAATTCATATGTAATTCAACCATATATGAAGTTTAAATCAGAAGTACAGTTTTATTATATAAAAGATAAATTCGAATATGCCTTAGAGTTTGTTCCTAGTAAAGTTCCAATTTATCCAGAAGCAGTTAAATATCTACCAAGTAAATATGAAATAGGATTGGCTAATCAATTTGCAAAATTAAATGGAGATTATTATGGTATCCAAAGAATAGATTTTATTAAACAGAGTGATGGTAATCTTCTTTTAACTGAAATTGAAGATATAGCGCCTTATTTAGATTTGGATTGTGTTGATGAGAAAACAAAAAATCAGTTTATTTTAGATTATAAGAATATGGTATATGATTATATGGAAAATATAAATAAAAATTTGTGCAAATCTGCTAAATTTTAAAATTGAAGAATAGGGTAAAAATGGTAGTTACAAAAGAATTTATATGGTATAAAGGTGATTCTGTTTGCCACCTCACAGATGAAAAAAATATGTCAGGTATTTTGGATAAAGGACTAATCCCATTAAATGGCGAACGATGTAAAAGAGCTAAAGATAACCGAAAAGTTGTCTTTTTCTTAGTGGGATTACATTATGTAAAAGATTGGGATTTTTTATTGGATATGAATTACAAGTCTAAAATTATTAAGATTTAACTTAAAAATGAGAAATTGGTATATTGATAATATAGTTTAGGGTTCTATTTACTATATAAGGTTTTACTAAAGAAACTAAGTTATTTGATTTCGATTTTTTATATAAAATAAGTGAATCATTTAATGGTATAGAAAATGAGGGTCAATTATTAGTAGATAACTGTAGTGTATGTTGGAGATCAATTCAAGAATACAAAAAAGTAAAGAAGTTAGAAAGGTTTTAATCATCCTAATATGTTTATTCGTTTAAATATTTTAGGATTATTTTTATATACTTTAGACTATTATAAAATGATGGTCTATTCTTTATATTTGCCTATAAAAATAGAGGAAATATTTAAATATTATGTGATTTAGTATTACTAAAATTAAGGCTCTATCCATAAATTTAAGTGAGGTGCTTAAATTTATGGATAAGTATAAAATAGAGTTTATCTATGATAAAAATAAAAATATAAGTGATATATTCATAAAAGTTTTAAATAAAGAATTAAAAAAATATATTGAAATGACTTGTAAAAATAAAAAAGGGAGATAACACTATCATGGATTTGTCTTTAGAAGGAGGTGAACGTTGTTAGAGAGTATAAATAAGATATATAGTGTTGGACTTTATATAAGATTATCTAGAGAAGATGATGATAAAAATGAAATGAGTGAAAGTATCACGAATCAAAAAAGTTTATTACTTCAATATGTGAAAGAGAACAATTTAAGAGTTTATGATATTTACATTGATGATGGTTATTCTGGTACAAACTTTGATAGGCCTGATTTTAATAGATTAATGAGTGATATTGAGCAAGGGAGAGTGAATATGGTTGTTACCAAGGATATGTCTAGACTTGGTAGAGATTATATTGGAACAGGAAATTTAATTGAGAAGTACTTTCCAGAACATAATATTAGATATATTGCAGTCACTGATAACATAGATACTTTTTTAGATAGTTCAGATAACGATATTGCACCTTTTAAAGCAATCATGAACGATATGTATGCCAAGGATATTTCGAAGAAAATAAAATCGAGTTTAAAAGCAAAAATGAAAGAAGGAAAATGGGTTGGAGGAAGAACTCCATTTGGATATGATCAAGATAAAGAACATAAAAATCATTTAGTAATAAATGAAGAACAAGCAATAATTGTTAGAAGAATATTTGACATGTGTTTGGAAGGCTTATCCTTCTTTAAAATCGCCAAACAGTTAACAAATGAGGGTGTAAAGACTCCAGCACAATATTATAGTTTTGAATGGAAAAGTAATTATAATTTGAAATATGGTAAGTGGCACTCTAAAACGATTCAAGATATTTTAACGAATCAAATGTATATAGGTGATATGGTTCAAAATCGAAGAAGCAAAATAAATTATAAAGTTAAAAGAATAATTAAAAATAATCCTAAAGATTTTATTGTTGTAGAAAATACACATGAAGCGATTATTGATAAGGATATTTTTTATGAGGTTCAAAAAAGACTACCTAAAAATGTAGGTAGAAAGGAAAAAAAGGAAAATCACTTATTAGATGGACTTTTATATTGTGGTAATTGTGGACATCGAATATCAATCACATCAAGAAGAAAAAAAGACAACAGATGTTATACTATATGCAATTATTACAGAAGTTATATGAAACAGAGGTTATGTACCACACATTCGAATAACTATGATGAATTAGAAAAGGTAATTTTAAATGCATTAAAAGATGTAAGTTTAAAATATATGGATAAGAAAAGAATAGAAGAACAAGTAATTAAAAGTGCAGATGAGAAAAATAACTTAAGTATTAAGAAAGATATGGATATACTTGAAAATGATATAAAGCAATTAAATGATAATCTAGATGATATTTATATTGATAAATTAAATAAAGTAATAACTGAAGAACAATTTGAAAGGGTTAAAATAAAGTTAGAGAATGAATTAAATATAAAACAAAAAAGATATAATGAATTAAATAATTCTCTTAACCATATTATGGATAAAAAAGCCAAAAATAAAGTGTTTGATGAATATATTAATACATTTTTATCTATGAAAGAACCTAGCAGGGAATTAATAATTCATTTAATTGATGAAATAAAAATATTTGAAGATAAAACTATAAATATTAAGGTAACATTCAATAATAATTATTAAATGGATATAATAGTACTAAAATAGGATTGACAAAAGTATATACAAAATATATACTTTTCATAGATAGAGGTAAAATCATGGAAGCCAGAATTCAAAAATGGGGAAATTCAGATGGAATTAGAATTCCTAGTAGTATTTTAAAAACTTTAAATATTAAAACAAATGATAAGGTTGATCTAATCCAAGAGGAAGATAGAATTATTATATCAAAGCCTAAAAAAAGACATCTAACTTTGGAAGAAAGACTTGAAATATTTAATAGTTTACCTGATAACGAAAAAGGGAGTGTTGACCCCTATGACTGGGGTGAAGATTTAGAAAAGGAAAAATTTGACTAATGTATATACCAAAGCAAGGGGATATTTGTTATATGGATTTTGCAAAAGGTCATGAACAAACAGGATTAAGGCCAGCAATAGTTATTAGTAGAGATAATTATAATAAATACACTGGATTAGTAGTCTTGTGTCCTATTACTACAAATACTAAGAAATTTTTTACCCATTATAAATTAATTAATACAAAGAAAGTAAAAGGTTCAGTATTATGTGAACATGTTAGAAGTGTAGACTTTAAGGCACGTAAATTATCATTTGTTGAAAAAATAAAAGAGGAAGAATTAGAAGAAATAATAGATATTATGAATAGCATAATAGAAATATAGTCTATCAAAAAAGGGCAAGGACATGTATGTCCAATTCATACACATGTAATCAACCGTCATATCTATAAACATACATATACACCACAATTTACTTGTTCTCAAGAAGATCAAGTATGCAATATTGATTGTGGAAAATGCTCTAATTTTGCAGACTAAAAAAGGTAATTTTACCTTTTTTTGAGTTGATTTAAAAGCAATGTAGAAAGTTATAATATTCCATTTCTTTATAAAAGTTATCAACAGTTAGAATGTAGTTTTGTTATAGGAAAAGAGTTCTTGTTTTCTATAAAAAGGCAATAGTAGGAAATAAAGTGTTTCCTTTTGCTTTTTTTTACAATAATAAGTTTTTATTATGGTTTTAAAACATAGAGAGTTTCAAAACTTTCCACCTCATCTTTAACTAAGAATTTATTTGTTAGTGTGAGGATGGAGAAAGTGTGGAACTCTTTTTTATCTATAACATTTCTTTGTATTTTCTATCCTTTTATTCTATAATGATTCTTGCTTGTAACTGAAAATAGATGGTCTCATCATTAGAAAAAATTTTCATTAGATTTATGAATTTAGAAATTATCTAATTCAAAACAAAAAGAATACTAAAAAAGAAGAGTGCTAGCTCATATAAAAGATAAAATAAGAAGAAAGACCAGTTTGTCTATTTTTCTTTGATTGACAATTTGTTTAATTTTAACTATAATAAACATAGTAGAATAGTTGCGGAGGAGTCATAATGAAAAGGAAGAATGCATTTACTTTAGTAGAGATGTTAGCAGTTATCGTTGTATTAGGGTTGATTATGATTGTTGCCTTTCCTAAGATTTTAGAAATGGTTACAAGACAAGAAGACGAGGTGGATAAAGCAAAGGAGAAAATGATTGCTTCTGCAGTTGAGTCTTATTTAAATGCGAATAAAAATTCATACCCAGCAAGGGAAGGAAAAAGTTACTGTATCAACTTGTTTGAAATTGATAATAAAGGCTATTTAGCGCTTGATTCCGATGAGGTAGATTTAGATCAAAAAGTTTTAGTAAATTATACAACAGATCATAAATACACCATTGATTTGGAAGCTGGTAGTTGTGATGTACAAAGTCCTAGTAATGATTTGGCAGGACTATCTTGTACGATTGATAAACAAGGATATGCGATTAAAAAAACAGTGACGATTTCTTATCCATTAAATAGTAGTGATACACGTTCTTATTGCTATTCAACAAATGGAGGTACAACTTGGATAAAGGTGGATAAGTTTGATACACAAGCGAGTGGAAAGGGTATAAAAAAGTTAGACTTTTCTAGTAACGCAAATGTAATGGCAAAGGTGGTTTTAGGGACAAATTGTAATGTGGAAAGTGAAGAAAGCGCTACTTGCACAGCTGCAGTTTCGGATATTGATAATAAGGCGATCGGAACCATTGTTTCTTATGATGCGAATAAAATTGGAAAAGGTTATATAGCTACTGATGGAAGCTTAGTAGCCAGATCACAGTACCAAGAATTATATGATGTCCTTGATTTTAATGCAGCTGGAATGCAACAACCTCCAAATAGTAGAGAATTCTATTTGCCAAAGCAAGATGGAAAAATGATTAAATACCAATAAAAAATAAAGTAGGCGCTTTATTTTTTTTGTTTCTTTTTGTATAATAACAGAAGAAAAGAGGTTTTATGGAATTAATCATTGGTGCTCATGTGTCGTATAAAAAGGAGGAACAATTGCTTGGTTGTGTAAAAGAGGCTTTAAGTTATGGGGCAAATACTTTTATGTTTTATACAGGCGCCCCTCAAAATACGATGCGAACAGAAATTAAAGAAGAAAAGATAAAGGAAGCAAATGAATTATTAACACAAGAAGGAATGGATTTAAAAAATATTATTGTTCATGCGCCTTATATCATTAATTTGGCAAACCCAAAGACATCAGAGTTTGCGGTTCAATTTCTAAAAGAAGAGATAAAAAGAGTAGAAAAATTGGGAATTACCAAGATAGTCCTTCATCCGGGGAGTCATGTAGGGGTAACGAAGGAAGAAGGCATTCAAAATATTATAAGAGGATTAAATCAAGTTGTTGATCGAACAACAAAAGTGATGATTTGTTTAGAAACAATGGCAGGAAAAGGGACTGAATGTGGTTCTACCTTTGAAGAATTAAAACAAATTATTGATGGAGTAAACTATAATGAAAAAATAGGAGTATGTTTAGATACATGCCATATTCATGACGCTGGATATGATGTATCTAATTTTGATGAAGTGCTCCTTACATTCGACAAAATAATTGGTTTATCTAGATTACAATGTATACATATCAATGATAGTAAAAATGGGCGTTCTTCTCATAAAGATCGGCATGAAAATATAGGATATGGCTCTATTGGTTTTAATTCTCTATTGCATGTGATTTATCATGATAAATTAGAAGGAATCCCTAAAATATTAGAAACTCCTTATGTGGATAAGGAATATCCTCCTTATAAGTTTGAAATTGAAGAAATACGAAAGAAAAAATATAATGAACATTTATACGATACCATTCGATTCTTTTATAAGTAAGATTTATATTTTTCTTGATAAGAAAGAAGAATTGGCTCTATTTTTAAATAAGTTGTTGAAGATAAGGAATGTTTTAAATCTTTAAAAATTTGTTCACGGTTACAAAATAGAAGTTCCCAATTCTTTTTTATGTAAGTAAATAAAAATTGGTATTCTTTATCTGTAAGAGAAATACCCTCTTTTTTTATATAAGAGATCATATCTTCATATTTTAAATTTCTAATATAATTTTGAACATATCTTTTAATCATAAAATCACCTAATCTATTGTATGTGATAATGATTGAATAATGTTTCCTAAAATTTCGTAAGATAAAGTAGAGGTGAGGTTATGTATAAAAGTATTGAGTTAAATTATGATATGAAGGCTTTAAGTCCATTTTTAGACGAAAAAACGTTAGACATTCATTTTAACAGTTTGTATAAAGGGTATTTGAATCGTTTAAATAAGGTCCTATCGAGCAATAATTATGATTTTCGATATACAAAAGAAGAGTTATTAGAACATATTGATGAATTTCCAATAAAAGATAGGGATGCCATTCTCTATAATTTAGGCGGTGTTTTAAATCATGAACGCTATTTTCTAGGTTTAACGCCCTCTTCTTCTAATAAAGAGAATTCTCTTATTTTAAAATTAAAAGAAAAGTATGGTAGTATAGACAATTTTAAAAAAGAATTTTTAGATAAGTGTTTAGAATTAGTTGGATCTGGGTATACAAATTTGGTGTTAGACCGAAAAGGAGGGTTAAATATTATTAATACAAGTAATCAAGAATTGCCTGATTTTTATGGATTTTATCCCCTAATTAGTCTCGATTTATGGGAACATGCTTATTTTTTAAAGTATTATCAAAATAAACAAGATTATATCAACCAATTTTTCAATTATATAAATTATGAAGCAATAAACAAAGTTTATGAAGAAAAAACAAAAGAATTATAGTTTTTCTAGAAATAAAAAAGATATAAAAGTAATAATTGAAAAAAGATACAATCTATTATCCTTAGTTATTATCTTACTTCTTTTGTTTTTATTTGTTGATTTATTTTATATTCAAATTGTAAAGCAGGAGTATTATGAAGCCAAAGTATTGGATTCTAAAATAACAACGTATGAGGGAAGTACCGCACCACGTGGAAGAATTTATGATGCAAAGGGGCGACTTTTAGTCGACAATGAGCCTGTTAAAATTATTTATTATAAAAAAAGCAATTTATATGCAAAAGAAGAGATTGATTTGGCCTATCAAGTGGTAGAAAAATTAGAATTAGATTACAAGAAAGTCACAGATGCAATGCTTCGGGATTTTTGGGTTTTGAAACATGTCGAAGAAGCACGAGAAAAAATAACCAAAGAAGAGTGGAGGGCGTTAGAAGAAAGAAAGATGAAATCTTCTGAAATTGAGTCGTTAAAAAGAGAAAGAGTGACCGAGGAGGAACTTGAAACATTTGAAGAAGTAGACAAAAAAGCTTGTTATTTATACTATTTGATGAATAAGGGATATTCCTATTCAGAGAAGATTATAAAATCGAGTGATGTATCAGATACAGAGTATGCTTATATTGCTGAGAATGTAGGCACATTAAGAGGATTTAATGTACGACTGGACTGGAATCGAACATATCCTTATGGAAATGTATTTAAAAGTATATTAGGGAAAGTTTCTACTTATGATACAGGAATACCTGCTGATATGAAAGAAGAGTATTTAAGTAAAGGATATACGTTAGATGATCGGGTAGGTATTAGTTATTTAGAGTATCAATATGATGAATATTTAAAAGGGAAAAAAGATGTATACCAGAAAAAAAGCGATGGAGATGTTCTTCTAGAAGCAGGTAGTCGTGGAAATGATCTTTATTTAACGATTGATATTGAATTACAGAAGAAAGTAGAAGAAATACTGGTGGAGGAATTAGAAAAAGCAAAAAAAGAACCAAACACCGATTATTATAATCATTCTTTTGTCATTGTAACCGATACAAAAACGGGAGGCATTCTAGCAATGGCTGGAAAAATGATTACGGAAGGGGATAGTGGTTATGAAATTTATGACTATACACCGGGTGTATTTACTTCTTCTTTAACGGTTGGTTCTGTCATCAAAGGAGCTTCTCATATCGTTGGTTATAATACAGGAGCCTTAAAAATTGGAGAAAGGAGAAATGATACTTGTGTGAAGCTAGCGGCCACCCCACAAAAATGTTCTTGGAAGCCCCTTGGTAGTTTAAATGACTTAACGGCTTTAAAATATTCTTCAAATACGTATCAATTTTATACAGCGATGAAAGTAGCAGGGTACAACTATGTATATAATGGTTCTTTTCCATTAAAAGAGAATACTTTTTCTAC
Organism: uncultured Bacilli bacterium; assembly: GCA_910578745.1. Classification (GTDB taxonomy): domain Bacteria; phylum Bacillota_I; class Bacilli_A; order RF39; family UBA660; genus CATOJL01. The sequence continues at coordinate 6,604 of CAJTSN010000009.1, read as the reverse complement.
TTATCGAAACACATTCAATGAGTTTGGACTAGGAACATTAACTGGAATTGATTTACCCAATGAGAAAAATGGAATTATCGGTAAAAATGATACCCCTGGTTTATTACTTGATTTTTCAATCGGTCAGTATGATACGTATACACCCCTACAGCTTTCACAGTATATTACAACCATTGCCAATAATGGAGAACGGTTAAAGTTACATCTTTTAAATAAAATTAAATCTTCTACAACCGATGAAGAACTAGTGACTTATGAAAAAGAAGTTCTAAATAAAGTAACAACAGAAAAGAAGTATATGGAAAGGGTTCAGGAAGGATTTAAACTTGTCCTAGAACCAGGTGGTACAGGATATAATTATATTCATAGTAAATATAAACCAGCTGGTAAAACGGGTACAAGTCAAAGTTTTATTGATTCCGATGGGGATGGCCGAGTGGATAAAGAAACACTTTCACATACTTTTGCTGCTTATGCGCCTTACACAGAACCTGAGGTGAGTTTTGTAATCGCTTCACCAGATGTTTTTTATCAAAAAGGAAAAAATGAATATACAACAAGTGTGAATAGAAGGCTTACATCAAGAGTAAGTGAAGCATACTTTTCTATTGTAAAACAAGCAGAAACGTAAAAAAAGGTTGCTATTTCAAAAAAGTTTGATATAATAGTAATAGTTATTTTTAAAAAGGAGGAAGAAGTATGGCAAAAAAAGGTGAAAATAGAGGCTTAGTCACTTTGGTTTGTACAGAATGTAAAGAGAAAAATTATCGTACACAAAAAAATAAAAAACATACAGAACGTTTAGAGGAAAATAAACACTGTAAAAGATGTGGTAAACATACATTACATAGAGAATCAAAAGAGGCTTAGTATATGAAACAAAAAGATATTCCAGTTGTTCATGGACCATTTATGGATACTTATGATTACAAAGCGTTGATTGAGCAGAGTGCGAATACACCTTTAGAGGAAAAAGTGTATAGAGAAAATCAGCCAAAACCAAAACAAAAGAGAATACAAAGAATGAATAAGCCAAGAGGAAGTGTAAGAGGAAAGTAGGGGAGTTCCTTATTTTTCTATAGAGGAGGTATTTATATGATCGGTGTGAATGATATTAAAAACGGTATGACCTTAATCATAGAGGGAAATATTTATCAAGTTCTTGAATTTTTACATGTAAAACCAGGTAAAGGTTCAGCGTTTATGAAAACGAAATTAAAAAATATGAGAACGGGTGGAATTGTTGAAAAAACATTTAATACCAATATTAAATTTGAAAAAGCAAATATTACAAGAAGTAATGTACAATATTTATATAATACAGGAGATTCTTATTCTTTCATGAATATGGAAACGTATGAGCAATTTGAATTACCTGAAGCACAAATAGGTGAGAATAAAAATTATTTAATTGAAAATGCTACGGTTGATGTTGTTTTCTATGAAAGTGAACTTTTAGGAATCGTCTTACCTGAAAAAATGGAATTTACAGTTGTACAAACAGAACCTGCTGTTAAAGGAAATACAACAAACAATGCGCAAAAGGATGCATATACAGAAACAGGATTACTTGTAAGAGTTCCTTTGTTTATTGAGCAAGGTGAAAAAATATTAGTAACAACTAAGGACGGTAAGTATTCTTCAAGAGCTTAGTGTTCTTTTTTGATTATGAGAAAAATTGTTCTTGTGACAGGTTCTGCGAGGGGAATTGGTGCTTCTTGTATCTTGAAATTTGCATCCTCTGGTTATGATGTGGTGATTCATTATTTGACAAGTGCAAAGGAAGCGATGGCACTAAAAAAAGAAGTTGAGGAAAAATATCAGGTAAGAGCCTTCTGTATTCAAGCAGATTTAAAAAGTGAATTCGAGATGAAAGAAATGCTTACAAAAATAGAAAAAGAATTTGGAAGTATATCGGTTCTTGTCAATAATGCAGCTTTTTGCTTAGATACTTTGTATGAAGAAAAAACAAAAGAAAACTTTATGAAAACATTAGAAGTGAATGTGATTGGTACTTTTCTTCTCAGTCGATTGCTTGGAGATAAAATGTACGAAAGAAAAGAAGGAACAATTATCAATATTACATCAACCAATGGAATGGATACTTATTTTCCAATGTGTCTAGATTATGATGCTTCAAAAGCGGCCTTAATTTCTTTAACTCATAACTTAGCCCTTCAGTATGCGCCTTATATTCGAGTCAATGGCGTAGCTCCCGGTTGGGTGGCAACAGAAAATGAGATAGCAGGGTTAGATGCGGCTTATTTAGAAACGGAAAGTGAAAAAATTTTTTTAAGAAGAATAGGAACTCCTGAAGAGATTGCAAATGTGGTATTCTTTTTAGCGAGCGAAGAGGCTAGTTATATCAATAATACGATCATTCGCGTCGATGGAGGACACTATTCATAGGAGGAATATGGAAAGGATTAAAAATGCGGAAAGACAGTTACAACCCATCTTTTATGAAATAGAAGAAATTTGTTTTAAAAATTCAAAAAAGGTCTTGGAGGCTTTTCATTTGAATCAATTATCTGAGAGTCATTTTTCATCAACCACTGGGTATGGATATAACGATATTGGTAGGGACACCATTGAAAAAATTTATGCCACTATTTTTAAATGTGAAGATGCTCTTGTACGTAGTCAATTTATATCAGGTTCACACGCCTTAACAGTTACTTTATTTGCACTTTTAAGACCAAAGGATACACTTCTTAGTATTAGTGGGACACCTTATGATACATTACATGAAGTGATTGGTATCAAAGAAAATGAGAGTTCCCTTAAGTCTTTTGGAATAAACTATGAAGAAATTGATTTAGTAAATAATGACTTTGATTATAAAAAAATTGAAGAAATATTAAAACAGAAAGCAATTAAAGTTGTTGAAATTCAACGTTCAAAGGGATATTCTAAAAGGAAGAGCATAGACTTAGATAAGGTTGAAAAAGTAATTTCTTTAATAAAAAAGATAAGTCCAAGTACGATTGTTATGGTTGATAATTGTTATTGTGAGTTTGTGACAGAAAAAGAACCAACAGAAGTAGGTGCTGATGTAGTGGTAGGGTCCTTAATTAAAAATTTAGGTGGCGGAATTACACCAAATGGAGCTTACGTTGTTGGAAGGAAAGATTTAATCAAACTTGTCTCTGAACGTTTGACGGTCCCAGGAGAAGGAAAGGAAGTGGGACCTAGTTTAGGGATGAATAAACTGATTTTACAAGGTTTATATATGGCACCAAGTGTTGTAATGCATGCATTAAAAGTAGCGATACTCACCGCAAAAGTTCTAGAGAATATGGGATATGATGTAGAACCTAGAGCCGAAGAAAAAAGGTGTGATATTGTTCAAAACATTATTTTTCATGATCCTAATAAATTAATTAAGTATGTACAGGGAATTCAACAAGGTTCTTCTGTAGATAGCCATGTTCTAGCACTTCCGTGGGATATGCCAGGGTATGATGATCAAGTAATTATGGCATCAGGAAGTTTTACACAAGGATCATCTATTGAATTTTCTTGTGATGGACCAATTCGAGAACCTTATATTGCTTATCAACAAGGTTCCATTACTTATGAATATGGAAAGTTAGGATTGTATGAAGCAATAAAAAATTTAGATTGAAATTTAAAAGATTCTATGGTATAGTAAAAGAGTAGTCAATATGATTCAAATCTATGACGGCAACCAATTTCCTGAAAGATATATACAAAATTTGGTTTTGATAAAACCGATTGAGAGAGTAGAATCTATTTCTTCTATCCAATTAAAAAAAGGAAAAGCTTTTTCAAGACAAGACAAGAAAAAGGAAAATCAGAGAGACTTTAAAGAAGTTATAAAAGAAAGATTGAAATAGAAATTTAACAAGGAAAAATAAAAAGTAGTCCTATTTTTAGTAATTAGAAAGTTTACGGTTGTTGCAAGTAGACCAAGAAAATAGTATGAAATACAGATTTGGAGTTAAATCGTTACTCGCGTTAAGAGTTAAAGTAGCATAAGTTATTATGAATTAAGGTGGTACCGCGTATTTTACGTCCTTAAACAATAATAACTTTTTTTATTTCAAGAAGTCTTTATAGGAAAGAGAGTTTTGTTGATTTAGATGCGGTAGGCTTCCTTTTTTAAAGGAATATTTTAGTACACTCAAGTATGTTTTAGTAGAAGAAAATAAAAGGTGTACTTAATGGTTTAAAACAGAACTATCAATTGGTTGTATGAATAGATTCGTTTATAGAAAAACAAAAGGTACGAGTATAGGAAATACTTAGACCTCTATTTTAAGGGAATCATTGATACAAATTGAAATAAATCAACCAAGAAGAAGCAATACAAACGAAAAATTAGAAGAATTGAAGGAGATAGTATCATGGAATTAAATAAATATATAGAACATACAAACTTAAATGAGAGTGCTACACATAAAGAGATCGAAACGCTTTGTGAAGAGGCAAGAAAATATCATTTTGAAACCGTGTGTGTACATCCTTTTTATGTAGCTTTCGCCAAAGAATTACTACATGATTCAAACGTCGGTATTACTACAGTTATTGGTTTTCCATTTGGAATGAATACAGTCGAGACAAAAGAATATGAGGCAATTGATGCCATTCATAATGGGGCAGATGAAATTGATATGGTTATGAATATGGGGTGTGTAAAAAATGGGGACTATGATTTAATTAAAAGGGAGATAGAAACGATTCGTGATGCAATCGATGGTCATTCATTAAAGGTAAATATTGAAGTATGTGATTTAGAAGAGGATCAAATTCGTAGGCTTATAGAAATTTGTAATGAAACGTTTATCCATTTTATTCAAATAAAAGTTCTTGGTGATTGTGATAGAATTCTAGATAGAATAGAACTTATAAAGCGATATAAAAGTGATGTTTTAGAAATAAAAGTAAGTGGGGATATACAGACAGAAGAGGATGTTATAAAAATAATTGAGGCCGGGGTTGTTCGAATTGGAACCAGTTATGGAGCAAATATTGTTTCAAATAAGGAACACTCTAATTGTTCAAAAGATTGTGAACACGAACATTGTCATTGTGAAGATATAAAATAGGCAGAAATATAGAAGATTTATGAAAATAAGAAAAGATTAGAAAAGGGATTTATCAAAAATAGAAAAGTCTTAAAAATTTTTATGAGAAATTGTTTAGAAATCTTTTATATTTAAGAGAATGAGTTTCATTCTGTAGAAAAGGAATTATAGAGGAAATTGACAAAAAAATAAAGTAATAGAAGAAAGAGGAAATACAGATTAGGAGGATAAATATGAAATTATTTGAAGAATTAAAATGGAGAGGACTTATAAAAGATAGCACAAGTCCAGAATTAGAGGAGAAATTGAATAAAGGAGGAATGACATTTTATATAGGAACTGATCCAACAGCTGATTCAATGCATATAGGTCATTTATCGAGTTTCTTAATTTCAAAACGTTTAAAAGATGCTGGGCATCATCCTATACTATTAATTGGTGGGGCAACAGGAAGAATAGGAGATCCAAAGCCAACCGAAGAAAGAAGTATGAAAACCATCGAGGAGATTGAAAGAAACGTAAAAGGATTAACAGAACAAGCCAAGAAAATATTTGGATTTGAAGTCGTGAATAATTACGACTGGATAAAAGACATGGATATTGTTACTTTTTTAAGAGATTATGGAAAATATTTTAATATTAACTATATGTTAGATAAAGACATCATTCGAAGAAGATTAGAAACAGGAATTTCTTTTACAGAATTTACTTATATGATTTTGCAAGCCGTTGATTTTTTACATTTATTTAAAACAAAGGGATGCACATTACAAGTCGCTGGTTCGGATCAATGGGGAAATATTACGGCTGGAGTTGATTTAATCCGAAAAGTAACAAAAGAGGAAGTCTATGCATTTACAATGCCACTTGTTACAGATTCAACAGGAAAAAAATTTGGTAAATCAGAAGGGAATGCATTATGGCTTGATAAAGAAAAAACTTCTTCTTATGAATTATATCAGTTTTTTATTAATGCAGAAGATGCTATGATAGAGACGTATTTAAAAATATATACTTTCTTATCAAAAGAACAAATTGAAGATATAGTAAAAAGACATGAGGTAGAACCACATTTAAGAATAGGACAGAAAGCTTTAGCTGAAGAAATTATTACATTTCTACATGGACATGAGGAATATGAAAAGGCAGTTAGAATTAGTGAGGCTTTATTTAGTGGAAATGTGAAAGATTTGACACTTCAAGAGTTAGAAATTGGATTTAAAGATGTCGCAAGCTATAATCTTACCAATAGTGGAAATATTATTGACATTTTAGTGGCAAGTTCTATAGCATCTAGTAAAAGGGAAGCTAGAGAATTTGTCGGTAATGGTTCTATTCGTATCAATGGAGAAAAGGTTACAGATGTCAATTTTGAAATAACAAAAGATGTGGCTATAGAAGGAAAAATTGTAGTTGTTCGAAAGGGAAAGAAATCATATACTTTATTAAAGTTTGATTAAAATTTATATTTAAAAGATAAAAATAAAGTCCGAAAAAAGTACTTTATTTTTTTATTGACTATAAAAAAGAGTGTTGACAAAATGATGGGGGGG
>CAJTSN010000008.1:8412-33337 GCA_910578745.1 uncultured Bacilli bacterium | reverse complement strand
ATATACGAAGGCAAACTATGGAAATGCGACAGCTTCACAAATTTTAAAAGGAAAAACGGCATTAGTAGGAGGAAATAAGGTCACAGGAACAATGGAAGATCGAGGATTAGCGCAATATGGAAATTGGGGATGTGGAAGTGCAGGATGTGGAAGTGGCAATGATGCCTACTATGCAATTAATGGCTTACCAGAAGGCTACTATCATTCGGATGGAAATACATGGGCACCAGAAGCTCGAATCAATGCGAATACATTAAGAGCATCATTAGGAATCACAGCAGATAAAATTGTAAAAGGAAAGTCAATTGCAGGAGTAAGTGGAACAGGAGAAACAGGATATTCAAGTTGTTCCTCATGTTGCCCAACGTGTAATCAAATTGATGATACTAGGTTATTAGAAGAGCTAGAGCTAGAAAGGGGAATGACAGGAGGAATTACTGCAGAGATAGGAGATTATTATTTAATTTTTCATCAAGCTGGTCTGGATCGGAGTGATACAGCGACATTTACTGGGTGTGATAGAGTTGTGGATAAAAAAAATGCGGGTTATACAGTTACACTTAATGATAATCGGTCAGTAACGTTTAGAAGTAGAGTTATAATTTGTAAAGCAAAGGCCACTACTATAACGGTAAGTTCAAATGCAAGTAACTGGTATTGGGTTAAATTAACATAAAATGACAAGTTGAATATATTAAAATATCTTACATTTTATAAATACAACTCTTGCGAGACTAAATATCTAAGGAAAAATTATATAATGAGCATAAGAAAAGAGATCTTTTAGGGAAAGAAGCTTTACTATATTGCTTTTGAGGAAAGCCGAGGGGTTAACATGTACGTTTCATTGGTGAACAAACAAAGATTAAGAATACGCCCTATTGTTATTTTCAAGTCCGATACTGTTGTTTATGGATAAGTCGGTACAGAAGGATCTCCATGGCGTTTAACAAATTAGTAGATAGTTTAATATAAGAAATTTCATTTTAAAAGCTAAATCTACTAGGGTGTTAATGAAATTGATTTTCTATAAACAAGGAATTTCGAGAAATAGAAAAACTTTTTCACTTTATGTGTGACAGCCATAAGTATACATAATAAAAAAAGTTCTGTAAAATTTCTTTATAGAACTTTTTTTCATGTATAAATTTTGATAGAATAATACATAGGGTGAAGTTGTATGCAAGATAAATTAGAATTACTATTAAATCAATTAGAATTTGAAGAGAAAACAGAATTTATAGGAGGAAGTCTAGATAAAATAATTGGAAATCATGCAAAGACAAAATACACTTTTTATATTACTTTAAAAACAAATTTACATACAAAAACATTAGAACTTTTTTTAAAGAAAATAAAAGAAGTGTTTACCGATGTCAATGATATTGAAGTCATTTTTACTATTCAAGAGGAAGATAAAGAAAAAATACAAGAATATTATAAAACATTTATTGAACAAAAAATGATAGAATATCCTCTTTTAGAAATGGCGAAAGAAAACGTTGTTTATTTAGAAGAAAATAAAATGATAATAGAAGTTTCTAATAAAGCAGAACAACTAAAATTAGCGGGAATTGAACGAGAACTCCTAAAATACTTATCCTCTTCTGGATACAAAATGGACAAAATCGATTATAGAATCAATGAGGAAAAAAGTAAGGCTGTTCTTACAGAAATAGAAAAATTAAAAGAAACTGTGGAAGTAAAAGAATCACCAAAAACAGAAGAAATTTTAAAAGGAAAAGAAATAAAGGGAGAAGTTACAAAAATTGCGGATATTTTATATGAAGTGCCAAGTGTTATTGTTGAAGCAAGAATTTTTGGAATTGAGGAGAAGGAATTAGCAAACTTTACTTTATTTTCTTTAAAAATAACAGATGAAACAGATAGTATGTACGCAAACGTTTTTGTGAAAAAAGATTCTATAGAGGAATTAAAGACTATAAAAAGTAGACTTAAAGTAGGTTCATGGTATTTATTAAAAGGAAAGATTCAAAATGATAATTTTAAACATGAGCTTGTTTTATCTATTTACGATATTACATGGATTAAAAAGGAAGACGTTTCAATTGTTGATGATGCACTAGTAAAACGAATTGAGTTGCATGCGCATACCATGATGAGTCAGATGGATGGAATTACAAAGTTAGATTTAGGAAAACACACTTGTGAACTTGTTGAGAAAACGATTAAAATGGGCTATAGAGGAGTTGCAATTACGGATCATAATGGTTGTCAGGCTTTTCCAATTTCCTTTGGTATTATTAAGTCCCATAATAAAAATATTCGAAAGGCAATTCAATCTAAAATAGAAGAATTAGAAGCTAAAATTAGTGAAGAAAAAGAGGAAGCTATCTTAGCTCAATTACAAAATGAATTAGAAGCTAAGAAGCAAGAACAAAAAAATCCACCTATTTTTAAAGGAATTTATGGAACTGAATTGACACTTGTTGATGATACAATCAATATTGTGGTAAGACCAACCGATGAGGAATTAATTCATAATACTTATGTGGTATTCGATACAGAAACAACAGGATTTAATGCAGGTGGTTCTGATCAGATGATAGAAATTGGAGCTGTTAAAATTTGTAATGGTGAAATTGTGGATCGCTTTGATGAACTCATTGATCCAAAAAGACACATTCCAGATAAGATTACAGAACTTACCTGTATTACAGATGAAATGGTACAGGGGAAAGAGGATGAGGAGGCAGTAACCAAAAAGTTTTTGGAGTGGGCAGGCAATTTACCAATGGTTGCTCATAATGCAAAGTTTGACATTTCCTTTATTGAAATGGCTATGAAAAAATACAATTTGGGCGCATTTACAAATACCGTGATTGATACTTTAGAATTATCAAGAGCTTTAGATCAAAACTTTTCTAGACATAGTTTATCGGCTTTAGTAAAACGTTATGATGTTCCTTGGGATGAAGACGCTCACCATCGTGCAGATTATGATGCGGAGGGAACTGCTTATGTCTTTCATAAGATGTTAAAAAAACTAGAAGTGCAACGTTTTGAAAAAATTAATGACTTGAATCGTTTAATCTCTAAAGAAGAAATTCATAAATTTGGACGAACCTATCATTTTAATGCGCTTGTTTTAAATCAAAAAGGTCTAAAAAATTTATTTACAATTATTTCTTTAGCAAATACAACTTATTTATATAAGACTCCAAGAATTCTTCGAAGTAAATTGGAAGAGTTAAGAGAAGGATTACTTATTGGAAGTGGATGTTATGAATCAGAAGTATTTACGACGGCAAGAAGTAAAGAAGGAGAAGAATTAACGAATATTATTAATTTCTATGATTATGTAGAAGTGCAACCGCCAGAAGTCTATAATCATTTAATCCAATTAGGAGATTTTAAAAGTGAAGTGGAACTAAAGGAACATATTCGAAAAATAATTCATGCAACAAAGGAAGCAGGAAAGACGATTGTAGCAACAGGAGATGTTCATCATTTTGCTCGTGAAGATAAAATTTATCGTGAGATTATTGTCAATCAAAAAGTACCGGGTGGGGGAAGGCATCCTTTAGCGAAGAAGGATATTAAAAATATTCCATCGCAACATTTTCGAACGACAAAGGAAATGCTTGATGATTTTGCCTTTTTAGGTGAAGAGCTTGCCTATGAAATTGTCGTAGAAAATACAAATAAAATAGGGGATATGGTCGAGGAAGTAGAAGTCATTCCTGATACAGGTGGAACGCCTTTTTCTCCTCGAGTTAAAAGTGATGATGAAACCTCTTATTTAGACTGCCCAAGAGTGGTAACAGACTTAGTTTATAATAGGGCTTGTCAGTGGTATGGTGAGGTTTTACCTTTTTCTATTGAAGAACGTATTGCAACGGAGTTGTATGGAGATATTGTGTTAAAAGCAATAAAAAGTAATCTTTCTTCCTTAGAAGGTGAGGAATTAGAACGAACTTCCTTTAAAAAACTTCATGAAGTCATATTAAAAGGATTTGATTCTGTAAAAGAAGTCGTCAAAGAATATTTAATAAAGGAAGCAGAAGAAGAATTATCAGAAGAAGATGTCGAAAAAAAATTAAAAAAATCTTTAGGAGGCGTAATTGGTGCAGGATTTGATCCTATCTATTTAATCGCACAGCGTCTTGTAAAACATTCAAATGATGAAGGTTTCTTAGTAGGTTCTCGTGGTTCTGTGGGTTCTTCCTTTGTTGCAACCTTGATGGGAATTACGGAAGTCAATCCACTTGCGGCTCACTATCGATGTGAAACGTGCAAATTAAGTATTTTTGATGATGAGGAAGGAAACCCTCTCGGTTCTACCTATTCTTCGGGATTTGATTTACCAGATAAAATGTGTCCACACTGTCATACCCCAATGATTAAAGATGGACAGGATATGCCATTTGCGACATTCCTTGGATTTAATGCAGATAAAGTACCAGATATTGATCTTAACTTTTCCGATTTGAATCAAGCAAGTACTCATGCATATACGAAAGTATTATTTGGAGCGGATAACGTATATCGCGCTGGAACGATTGGTACAGTTGCGGATAAGACAGCTTATGGATATGTCAAAGGATATTGTGAAGAAAAAGGAATTGAAATGCGTTCAGCGGAAATAGAACGTCTAGCAGCTGGTTGTACAGGGGTTAAGCGAACGACAGGACAACATCCAGGAGGAATTGTTGTTATTCCTGATTATATGGATTGTTTTGATTTTACACCATTTCAATTTCCAGCTGAGGATGCAACTAAGGATTGGCGAACTACCCACTTTGATTACCATTCTATTGAGGAATGTGTATTAAAGCTAGATATTTTAGGACATTCGGATCCTACCCAACTTCGTTTAATTCAATTACAGTCAGGAACAGATATTATGAAAGTTCCTATGGATGATAAAAAAACGATGGGTATTTTTACTTCAACGGAGGCATTAGGTGTTACAACGGAGCAAATTATGTGTAATACAGGGACATTAGGTATTCCTGAGTTTGGAACTCCTTTTACGATTCAATTAGTAGAGGATACGAAACCGACTACATTTGCAGAGCTTGTTAAAATATCGGGACTTTCTCATGGGACAGATGTATGGCTTGGAAATGCCCAAGAGTTAATTAAAAATAATGTTGTTCCATTTAAAGAAACAATAGGCTGTCGTGATGATATTATGGTTTATTTGATGTATCGTGGTCTTGCTCCAATCAAATCTTTTAAAATCATGGAATTTGTGCGTAAAGGAAAGGCTAGTAAAGATCCAGAAACATGGAAGGAACATAAAAAGACCATGGAAGATGCAAATATTCCAGATTGGTTTATTGATTCTTGTGAAAAGATTAAATATATGTTTCCAAAGGCACATGCAGCTGCCTATGTTATTAGTGCTTTTCGTATTGCTTGGTATAAGGTGCATATGCCTGTTTACTTTTATGCATCGTGGTATTCTTCTAAGGCAACCGATGTAGAAGTTGAATCAATGATAGCAGGGTATGATGCGATTAAAGACAAAGTGTTAGAAATAAAAAACAAAGGCTATGAGGCAACAAATAAGGAAAATGGTCAACTTGAAAGTTTAAGAATTGCTTTGGAGGCAACCGCAAGAGGAATTACTTTTGCCCCAATTGATTTATATGAAAGTGAAGCTACTGTATGGAAAGCAATTAGTGATACAGTTGTATTACCACCATTTAATGCGATCGAAGGACTTGGAGATGTCGTTGCGAATGTCATCGTAGAGGAAAGAAAGAAACGTGCTTTTTTAAGTATAGAGGATTTACAAAGAAGAGGAAGAGTCTCACAGACATTAATTGAGAAAATGCGCCAAATGGGTATTTTAGATGGTATGGATGAATCTGCACAATTAACACTTTTTTAAAATCTACATTTATTTATTCAAAAAAGAATCGATTTTAAAGGATATTTATATAATAGAGACTATAATGAGGAATATTAAAAACAAAATTTAAAAAGTAGTACGTAAAAAAGTTTTTGTGAAAAATGCGGGTTATTATACGAATTTCTCTTTTTGATATATGCCTGTCAATACTTTTTTCATGTTCTTATCCTGAATTAGCGCATTGTACCTTGTTTAAATAGAATTTTATGATTATTAGAAAAAAAAGGTGAGAATACATATGATTCTTTCTCTTCTTTTGTCCTTTATTGCAGTATTTATTTATTACATTGCTTTTGAAAGTGGTGGATTTAAAAGGGCATTTTTTGTTCGCATTCTTGTTTATATCATTAATTTTATAGCACTTGGAAATTTTAAGTAATTTTGAAATTCTTCCAATTCTTATAATTATTTTGATTCTATTTATTGAGATATTGCTTGCAAATATAATTGATTATTTTATTTATAGTCATGCACCTTCTGTTATGCTTTTTGCGTTTTCTTCCACTTTAGCAAATGTACTGTTTGTTTATTTATTTCAAAATATAGTTTTAAGTGCATTGACTTCTCTTTTAGTTGCTTCATAAAATGATTTTGAAAAATACAATTATAATGAATATAAAGATAAAAAAAGTTGAATGACAACGAATGGTGTGCACCTTTGAAGTCATCTTAAGAAACACGATTAGAAGTGAAGTCGTGTTTTTAATAATAAATAAATTGAGAAGCCAAGCAATTTGGCTTTTTCTTTTCTTTAATTTCGTGTATAATACATGTAGGTGATTTTATGTATAACTATATAAGCGGAAAAGTAACAGATATAGAGGCAAGTTCTATAACCATTGAAAATGGAAATATAGGGTATTTCATTTATGTCGCAAATCCATATACTTATACAATAAACACAGAATATAAAATTTATATATATGAACAAGTTCGGGAAGATGAACTGAGTCTTTATGGATTTATGAACAAAAAAGAACGAGATTTATTTTTAAGACTCATTGAAGTAAAAGGATTAGGGTGTAAAATGGCTCTACCTATGCTTGCTAGCGGAAACATAGATGAAACGATTGATGCTATTGAAAATGAGAATATTACTTATTTAAAGAAATTTCCGAAAATTGGCGATAAAGTGGCTAGACAAATTATTTTGGACTTAAAAGGCAAGCTAGTAAGTCGTGCATCCGTGACGCATGACTTTACAGAAGTAAAAGAAACATTAAAGGCTTTAGGCTATAAGTTAAGTGAAATTGAGAGGGTTCTTCCAAAAATTACATCAAAAGATACGAAAGAGCAAATTAAAGAGGCATTAAAATTGATGCTTGGATAGGAGAAATTATGGACGATAGAATACTAACGAGTGAAGAAAGAGAAGAAGATGTTTTTGAGGAAAATATCAGACCAGCAAGCATTTTGGAATATATTGGTCAAACGGAAGTAAAAGAAAACTTAAATATATTTATGCAAGCGGCAAGGATGAGAAATGAAACGTTGGATCATGTTTTATTATATGGACCTCCGGGACTTGGAAAGACAACTTTGTCTTATATTATAGCCAATGAAATGCAGGCAGGTATTAAAACAGCAAATGGTCCTGCTATTGAAAAGTCAGGCGATTTGGCTGCTATTCTCTCTTCTCTAGAAGAAGGCGATATTTTATTTATTGACGAGATACATCGAATTCCAAGATATATTGAAGAAATTTTATATCCCGCTATGGAGGATTTTCGCCTAGAGATAGTAGTAGGAAATGATGCGACAAGTCGACATATTGAAATTGATTTACCTCATTTTACTTTGGTAGGAGCAACGACTAGAGCTGGGGATTTGTCAAGCCCTTTAAGGGATCGTTTTGGCATTACTTCTAAATTACAGTATTACACCAAAGAAGAACTTACTCAAATTATTCTTAGAACTTCTAAAGTTTTAAATTGTCCTATTGAAAAAGAAGCTGCTATAGAACTTGCTGGACGGAGTCGAGGTACACCAAGAATTGCCAATCGTTTGTTTAAGCGAGTGCGAGACTATGCTTTAGTGCTAGGAAATGGAACAATTGATTTGCCTATTACAAAGACAGCTTTAGAAAGGTTAAAAGTAGATGCTTTAGGTTTAGATGATACCGATTATCATTTGCTTAGAGCCATTATCGAACGTTTTAATGGAGGTCCTGTTGGAATTGAGGCCATTGCTTCTTCGATTGGTGAAGAACAAACCACAATTGAAGATGTATACGAACCTTATTTGTTACAAATCGGTCTTTTAAAACGTACTTCAAGAGGAAGAATCGTTACAGAAAAGGCTTATGAACATTTGAAAATTCCTTATAAAGAAAAATGAGAAACCAATAATAAATATTTTGAATCGTAGAAAGGAGGTACACATGAAAACAGATGATTTTAATTATGATCTTCCTGAAGAATTAATTGCCCAGACCCCTTTGGAAAAAAGGGATTCTTCTAGATTACTTGTTCTTAATCGAAATACAGGGGAAATCCTACATAGTCAGTTTGAAAATATTGTTGATTACTTACAAAAGGGAGATGTTTTAGTCATAAATAATACAAAGGTTTTACCAGCAAGACTTTTAGGAGTGAAAGAAGAGACGAAGGCGCATATTGAGCTTTTGATGTTAAAGGAAACCAAAAAGGATACATGGGAGTGTCTTATGAAACCAGCAAAACGTATTCAAGTAGGGACGATTTTAACATTTGCCGATGGAAGACTAAAAGCAAAATGCATAGAAAAAAAAGAAGAGGGATTGGGAATATTTGTCTTTCTATATGAGGGAATCTTTTTAGAAGTATTAGAATCTCTTGGTGAAATGCCACTTCCTCCTTATATTCATGAGCAATTAAAAGATAAAAATAGATATCAAACCGTTTATGCAAAAGAAGTAGGAAGTGCAGCAGCTCCAACGGCAGGCTTACATTTTACAGATGAATTATTAGAGAAAGTAAAAGAAAAAGGAATTGAAATCGTAGAAATTACGCTTCATGTGGGTCTTGGAACTTTTCGACCTGTTCAAGTGGATACAATTGAAAATCATAAGATGCATAGTGAATTTTATTCGATGTGTGAAAGTGTAGCTTTAACACTAAATCAAGCAAAAAAAGAAGGAAGAAGAATCATTGCTGTAGGTACAACTTCGACAAGAACTTTAGAAACAATTATGAACCTCTATGGAGAATTTAGGCCATGCAGTGGTTTTACCGATATTTTTATTTATCCAGGGTATACATTTAAAGCAATTGATGGATTGATTACGAATTTCCATTTACCAAAGTCGACTTTACTTATGCTCGTTAGTTCTTTCTCATCACGTGAAATGATTTTAAAAGCTTATCAGGAAGCTGTAAAGGAAAACTATAGGTTCTTCTCTTTTGGAGATTCCATGTTTATTCGGTGAAGTATATGCAAGGTTTTGGAGAAATAAATGCCTTTTTAAAATCGTATGTGAGGGAGCTTTATAAAATAAAAAATTTTCAAGTAGAAAAATATATAGAGATAATGAATGAAATTTATGACATTGGCTTAAAAAGTTATCAAGAGGGTTGTCGTTATTTTCAAAATATAGAAGGTGTAGCACTTCCTACAAAGAAAATAAGTATGGAGGAGTCAATTTTTCTATTGCTTTCTTATTTAAAAACAATTGATTCTTCCTTTTCAAACTGTTTTGATAAGGCTTATAATGATGGTATTATTCACTTTACAACTTTAGAAGAGTTAAAACAGGTAACCTATGATGAAACCAATTTTTTCCGATTTGAAAATTTAACAGGGGTAATCAATTCTAAGCCTTTTATTCATATCGTTTTAGAAGAGTCCATTGTAGATACTTTTACACTTCTTCATGAATTTTCTCATTATAAAAATGGCTTGTGTGGTGAGGAGACTTCTATTAGCTATTCTTTATTTACCGAAGGATATGCTCACATGTTTGAAACCGATTTTTATCATTTCCTTTTAGGAACAAAATGGGAAGAAGAAGCTTTTATCTATTATCAAGGTCTTTTACTTTCTTTTTTAAATCGTACGGTAAATTATATACGTGAATATGGCGTTTTCAGTATTTTTCTTACGTATGGGCGTATAAGCAATCAAACCATTTATCGTTCATACAAAGATAGTAATCATACAAAGGAAAATATGCAGCTTTCTTTTGATGCAATCAAAAATATAATTGCCAAAATAGAAGATCCTAGTTCTTACTTTTTTGAGGATATTCCTTATGTAATTGGACTTCCTTTTTCAAAAGAAGTTCGAAAACAGTTTCTAAGGGATAAAGATGTATTTTTAGAAGAATATGAAAATTTAAAAGAGCAAGATAAAGAATACTATTATAAAAAATATGTAAAAACATCTTCTTTAGAACATTTATATCAAATACCCCCAAAATAGAAGGAATGAATTGTTTTATGAATGAAAAAAGATATAAAGAATTGAACGAATATTTAAATGAAATCTTTAAGCATTGTGAAGAAGAAAATTTCTTTTTTCTTCGTAATATAGAAGAACTTGCTAAAATGAATGATATTTTTTTACAATACATTATGGATAAACAAATTGAGGATAAAACAATAGAAAATAAATTGACATTTGAAGATATTTTGACGATTACCCGTGAAATTATAGCAAGTATTGATAAGAATTATTTAAAAGATTTTGATACATTAATGGCATCTGGAATATTAGATTTTAGTTTTGAACAGGAGTATAGGGACTCTTGTTTTACACACATAGAAAGTAGAGGCCAAATTTATAATTTGGTGGATATTAACCGCGAATTTAATTATGATGATGTATTAAGTTTCGTCCATGAGTTCATTCATTTTACGAATGGAAAAGAGAAAATAGGGGCGAATTGGAATGCACTTACAGAGTTTTTGTCTATTTATTTTGAGATTTATGCAGCAGAATACTTATTCAATAAGGGAATACCGAACGATGAAATCCATTTGATGGATAGACTCACAATTGCAAAACAACATGCAATAACATTAAGTCGATATGAAATCGTTTTACTTGCCTATGAAAAATTTGGGCCTTTAAATAAAGATACTTATCAAATTCTTTCAAAAACAATTTTAAATATCAGTGAACAGCAGTTTGAACTAGAGTGTTATAATTTATATAAAAATTTAAGAAAAATTGATAGAGAAGAAAGCAGTGAAAAAAAGAAAACACAAAGTAGGGCTTCGAAATTGAGTGATGCATTTATTACACGTAATTATCGTTATGTTTTTGGAACACTTTTAGCGTTTTATGCTAAAAGCTATGTAAATAGAGAGGATATTGTTTATCTAAATAATCATATCAATGAAATGGACGAAAAAAGTGTTACCGAAATTTGTCATAGCATAGGTATAAATATAGGATTTTCTAGTGAAATAGAAGAAATGGATTTGCAAATGGAAGTAGCACTTCAAAAAAGGAATACGGAATTTTTAATGAAAACATTTGCAAGTATGGATGATTATTTAGGTAAATATAATAACAATATAAAAAGGTGAGGTATGAACAAGATAATAGGAATTGTAGGTCCTACTGGAGTTGGAAAGACAAAATTAAGCATTGCACTTGCTAAAAAGTTAGATGGAGAAATCATCAATTGTGACTCAACACAGGTGTATGAAAAACTAAATATTGCAACAGCCAAGGTAACCGAAGAGGAGATGGAAGGCGTAAGGCATCACTTACTTTCTTTTAAAACGTTAGAAGAAAACTATACAGTTTATGATTTTCAAAAAGACGCTAGAAACTGTATAGAAGAAATTTTAAAAAGGGGGAAAACGCCTATTTTAGTAGGAGGGACAGGTCTTTATCTTAAAGCGGTTTTATACGATTATCAATTTGAAGAAGAGACAAAGACTATTCATTATGAAGAGTCCGATGAAGAACTTTATGATCGACTTTTAAAAGTAGACCCTCATACAAACATTCATAAAAATAATCGAAGACGAATCGAGAGATATTTATCCTATTATGATACAACAGGTAAAAAAAGGGAAGAAGAAAAAGCAAAACCTCTTTATGATTTTTGTTTAATAGGACTTACAACCGATCGACAAACCTTATATAATCGAATTAATGAACGAGTGGATTGTATGTTAGAAGAAGGTTTACTTGAAGAGGCCAAGGAGATTTATGAAAGTAAAATTCGTACGAAGGCGGTTTTAACTCCTATTGGATATAAGGAATTTTTCCCTTATTTTGAAGGAAATTGTTCTATAGAAGAAAGCATCAATAAGATAAAACAAAATAGTAGACGTTATGCGAAGAGGCAATATACATGGTTTTATCACCAAATGGAAGTGGTATGGTTTTCTGTTCATTTTGAAAATTTTATAGAAACTATACAGGAAGTGTATCAATATATTCTAAAAATTTGATATAATAAATAAGGAGGCGCTTATGTTTCGAAAAAAAGAAATAGAAAAAAATGTAAATTATACAGAGTTAAATGAGGCCATTCATTTATTTAAAGGAATTTTAAAAATTGCTTTTGTCTTATGCATTATTGTTGGTATTTATGCCGTAACGATTATTTTTAAAGAGTGGCATTTAAAAGAGACCATTTATGTTCTTTTAAAGACAATTTCACCACTTTTTATTGGTCTTTTTCTAGCTTGGTTGTTTGATCCTATTGTAACAGGTTTAGAAAAAAGGGGCGTTCGAAGAGTTTTTGGAGCATTACTTACTTATGTTGTTTTTGTTGCCTTAATCGCTCTACTTATCGGTTCTATTTTTCCTGTTTTGTATGATCAAATCAATGATTTTGTAAAATTAATTCCAACCGTGTTTGATAATGTAAAAGAGTGGATTGAAAGCATTTTGATGCGATTTGATACTTTTACGTTTGATGCTGAAAGCTTTAAAAATAATATCTTTAAAAATATGGAGGAGTTTGGAACCAGTTTAACTTCTTCTCTTCCAACGATGGTAATTGGTATTGTAAAAAACTTTGTATCTGGTATTGGGGCTTTAGTCATAGGTCTTATTATCGGTTTTTATTTATCGATTAGTTTTAAAAATGGAACCGATGCTTTTATTACTTTACTTCCAAAAAGTATTCGAAAAGATGCAATGGATTTAGTGAGTGAAATCAATAATACTTGTCGTTCTTTTGTGAAAGGAGCTATTATTGATGCGGGGGTTATCTTTGTTGTATCCTCTATTGCCTTTTTACTTTGTGGATTAAAGGCACCACTTTTATTTGGACTATTTTGTGGAATTACAAATGTTATTCCTTATGCAGGACCTTATATTGGGGGAATTCCTGCTGTAATCGTCGCATTTTCACAGGGGACAACGACAGGAATTTTGGTTTTGATTTGTATTGTTGTCATTCAAGCCATTGAAGGAAATTTCTTACAAGCCTTCATTATGAGTAAATCAACGAAACTTCATCCTGTGACGATTATTTTAGGATTACTTGTATTTGGTTACTTCTTTGGTATTTTAGGTATGGTAATCTCGACTCCTATTATTGGAGCCATTAAGGCCGTTTTCATGTTCTTTAATGAGAAATATGCAATATTAGGATACAGGGAACAATCATAGAACTTTCTTAGGTGAAAAAATGGAAGTAAATGTATTTGTGTAAGTAGATAGAGGTGTTTCAATGAATAAGATGTATGCAATTGTAGGTATGTGTGGTAGTGGAAAAAGTATTGTTTGCGATTATTTAGAGCGTAGAGGATATACAAAAATCTATTTTGGTGGCGTTGTAATCAAAGAAGTGCAGAAAAGAAACTTAGAAATAAATCCAGAAAATGAGAAATTGGTGCGAGAAGATTTAAGAAAACAGTATGGAATGGGAGCGATGGCAGAGGTGCTGCTTCCAGATATTGAAGAATCTTACAAAAGAGGAAACGTTGTTTTAGATGGCTTATATTCATGGGATGAGTTTCTTATTTTAAAAGAGAAGTTTAAAGAAAATTTAGAAATGATCGCTCTTGTGGCTGATAAAAAAATCCGTTATGCTCGTTTAGCGCATAGGGAAGTTCGTCCTCTTACAAAGGAAGAAGCTGAAGATAGAGATATGGCTGAGATTGAAAATATGAAAAAGGGTGGACCGATCGCTTTCGCTGATTTTTATTTAGAAAATAATGGGAATAAAGAGGAATTAGAAGAAAAAGTAGAAGAGATACTTAGGAGTGAGTAAGATGAATTTAAAAGATTTATATATTGATTTTTTTATAAGTAAAGGACATAAACAGATTCCATCAAGTCCTGTCGTACCAGAAAATGATCCATCTGTTTTATTTAATACCGCAGGAATGCAACCTTTAATTCCTTATCTAACAAAAGAAGTACACCCTTATGGAACAAGGCTTTGCGATTATCAAAAATGTATTCGAACCAATGATTTGGAAGAGGTAGGGGATAAAACACACCATACATTTTTTGAAATGCTAGGAAATTGGAGTTTAGGAGATTATTTTAAGGAAGAGAGTATTGCTTGGAGTTTTGAATTTTTAACGACCGTTTTACACATTCCGGTAGAACGTTTAGGTGTTACTATTTTTAAAGGAAATGAGGATATTCCTTTCGATCAAGTAAGTTTTGATAAGTGGAGAAGTCTAGGAATTTGTGAGAAGAAAATTGTAGCAACGGTAGAAGATAATTTTTGGATTGCCAGTGATACAGGACCATGTGGTTCTGATACAGAAATTTTCTATTTTAGAAGTGAAGATGCGATTCCTGATTTCTTTGACCCAGAAGATGAGCGATGGGTCGAAATATGGAATAATGTCTTTATGGAGTTTTATAAAGACAAAGAGGGAAAAATTACGAGTCTTCCAAAGAAAAATGTAGATACAGGAATGGGTGTAGAAAGAACAACGGCTATTTTAGAAGGGGTACATGATAATTATTTGTCTAGTTTATGGAAAGATGTGATTTCCTTAATTGAAGAGATTTCTTCTCTTTCCTATGAAGGAAATGAAAAAGGAATGCGCATTATTGCCGATCATATAAGAACTGCCGTTTTTATTGCAGCGGACCCAGCTGGAATCAAACCTTCGAATACCGATCAAGGCTATATTTTAAGAAGACTGATTCGTAGAGCCATCCGTCATGCAAGAGGACTTGGTATTCCTGTAGATAGCGATTGGGATTTAAGAATCGCAAATAAAATTATTGAAAAATATAAAAAATATTATAAGGAATTAGAAGAAAATGAGCAAGTTGTTTATGATGTACTACA
Source organism: uncultured Bacilli bacterium (assembly GCA_910578745.1). Taxonomy (GTDB): domain Bacteria; phylum Bacillota_I; class Bacilli_A; order RF39; family UBA660; genus CATOJL01. Next base: position 18,245 of record CAJTSN010000008.1, on the reverse strand, counting down.
AAATGAAAAAATAAAATTTAATAAAACGTTAGAAAAAGGGTTAAAAGAATTTGAAAAAGTGAGTATCGATGGAGATATCAAAGGGGACATTGCTTTTCATTTATTTGATACTTTTGGTTTTCCTTTAGAACTAACCATTGAATTGGCGAATGAGAAGGGTTTAAATGTCGATACTGAAGGTTTTTATAAAAAATTTAAGGAGCATCAAGAAAAATCAAGAACGGCTTCTAGTGGTAAATTTAAAGGGGGTCTTGCAGGAAATAGTGAAGTAGAAACAAAATATCATACGGCAACGCATCTTTTAAATGCTGCTTTAAAGAAAGTGGTTTCAAAAGACGTTCATCAAAAGGGTTCAAATATTACAGAGGAAAGAATGCGTTTCGATTTTTCTTGTGACCATAAACTAACAGATAGTGAAAAACAACAAGTAGAAGAGTTCGTCAACCAGTGGATTAAAGAAGACTTGACGGTTATAAAACAAGAGATGAACAAAGAAGATGCTCTTAAAAGTGGTGCAGAGTGTATGTTTATTGAAAAATATCCAGATGTTGTTACTGTATACTCTATAGGAGAGGTTTCAAAAGAATTATGTGGAGGACCTCATGTAGAACATACAGGTGTTTTAGGCGAATTTAAGATTGTAAAAGAAGAAGCAAGTAGTGCAGGTGTAAGAAGAATTAAGGCGGTTTTGAAATAAGTAAAGTACAAGTGTATTTTGCTTTTTTTGATTAAAAAAATTGATGAAATAAGAAATTTTATGGTAAAATAAAAATGTAATAAAAAATAGGGAGGATATATGAAAGTAGAAGAAATAAAAAAAGTGGCCTGTGTTGGAGCAGGTGTGATAGGATATAGTTGGGCATTATACTTCGCACTAAAAAAGTTAGATGTTTTTGTGTATGACATTACAGAGGAAAGTTTAGAACTTGCAAAAAAAAGAATTCATGAAAGCTTACTTTCTTTATATAAAAATGAAGTTATTCAAGAAGATGAAATTACAGAGATTGAAAGTAGAATTGTTTATACAATAAAAATGGAAGAGGCAGTAAAAGAAGTACAATTTATTGTGGAATCTGCCCCAGAAAATTATGATATTAAAAGAGAAATTGTAAAAGAAATAGAACAATTTACAAGTGAAAAAACAATTATTGCAAGCTCAACATCTGGATTACTCATTACAGAAATTGCAAATTGTGCGAAAAATCCAGAACGTTTTATTGGAGCGCATCCTTATAATCCCCCACATTTAATTCCACTTGTAGAAATTACGAAGGGTGAAAAAACAAGTGAAGAGGTTGTAGAAGTAGCAAAGAAGTTTTATACATCTATTGGAAAAGAGCCTGTCGTTTTACAAAAAGAAGCCCTTGGTTTTATTTGCAATCGAATTCAAATGGCTCTTTATCGTGAAGTATGCGATTTGGTTATGCGAGGCGTATGTAGTGTAGAAGATGCAGATAAGGCGGTAACTTATGGACCGGGACTTCGTTGGGGAATCATGGGACCTTCTTTAGTTTTTCAACTTGGAGGTGGACAAAATGGGATTGATGGCCTATTAAAGCATATAGGGCCTTCTATTGATATGTGGCTACAAGATATGGCTGATTTTAAAGAATTTCCAAAAGAATTTGGTGCTATAGCAAGAGAAGGTGTAGAAGAAGAGATGAAAAATCGTTCTAGATCTATTGGAAATGATGATACGAGTCTAGCGGAGTATAGAGACAAAATGTTAATTGAAATGTTGAAGTTACATAATAAATTATAGAAAAGAGCAATATCATAAAAATATGATATTGTTTTTTAAAGAAAAAAAAGAAATTATAGTATTATCAAAGTTTAAAATGGAAAAAGAGTCTAAAATAGGATATAAAAGGCTTTTTAGAATGTGAAAGTGTAGCTATTTCTTTCTATAAGAGCGTTCATTTGTTAAATTTCATCATAAGAACATTGCAGATGGACTTTTAGACATGATATAATAAACGCAGGTGATTGTATGGAAAAAATACTTTTAGTCGATGGAAACAACTTAGTGTTTCGAAGTTATTTTGCAACAGCTTACAATGGAAATTTAATGAAAAACAAAGAAGGTTTTCCAACAAATGCTCTTTTTGGTTTTACGAGCATGATCCATAAAATTGTAACCGAAGAAAAACCGACTTATATGATTGTGGCGTTTGATAAAGGCAAAACATTTCGGCACGCAAAATATACAGAGTATAAAGCAGGTAGAAATGCGACACCCGATGAGTTAAAAATGCAAATTCCTTTATGTAAGGAACTCTTGACTTATATGGGAATAAAATATTATGAATGTGATAACTATGAGGCGGATGACATTATAGGGACATTTGCTAAATTCTGTGATGAAAAAGAAGAATTTATTGGAACGATTATTTCTAGTGATCGTGATTTATTACAACTTATTAGTTCTGATGTAGATATGAAACTTCTAAAGCAAAAGGATTTTATTCGTTATAATAAAGAAACTTTTTTTGAAGATTATGGAATTGATCCAATTAAAGTAATTGATTTAAAAGCCTTAATGGGAGATGCCTCGGATAATATTCCAGGTGTTTGTGGAATTGGTGAAAAAACCGCTTTAAAATTGCTACATGATTATGGTTCGTTACAGGGGGTGTATGACCATCTTTCTGAATTGACTCCTAAAATGAGTGAAAAACTAAAGAAAGATAGAGAAAATGCATTTATGAGTTATGATTTGGCAACCATTTATAAAAGTGTTCCAATGGAGATTCATATAGAAGATGTCAAAATAAAAGAACAGGATCATGCATCATTAATTAAATTATACGAAGAAATGGGGTTTCAGTCCTTCTTATCCAAGATGGATACCAAAATAGAAGCTACATTAGAAGAAGCCAAAATTATTGAGAAAATAGAAGACATTCATTTAACGAAACCATCGAGTTTATATATGGAATTGTTAGGTACAAATTATCACATGTGTAAAGTTTTAGGACTTGGTATTTATAATGACACAGAACGTTTTTTTATTCCTTCCTATTTAATCAAAGAAGCTTATCCAAAAATAAAAGATTTTATCGCTTATGTTTATGATTTAAAAAAAATTTATGTTGCCCTTAAGTGGATGCATATCGATGATTTTAAAGCAGACTTTGATGTTATGATCGCAGCTTATTTACTTGATTATAACGTAAAGGAAGACATCGCTTATTTGGGGAATACTTTAGGATATGATATTCCTTATTATCATCATGTCTATATGCAAAAGACGAAAGTATATAAGGAACCAAGTATAGATGTAATCGCAGCAAATGCGGTAGCGAAAGCAAAATTTATCTACGAAACACAAAATCGATTGAAAGAAGAGCTTGAAAAAGAGAACATGCACTTTCTTTATTATGAGATGGAACACCCACTTTCTTATGTTCTTGGTGATATGGAATTTACTGGTGTCTATGTAAATCGAGATACTTTACATACGATGGGTGAGGAAATGAAAGAAAAAATCGCTATTTTAGAAAAAGAGATTTATGAAGATGCTGGATGTACTTTCAATATCTCTTCTCCAAAACAATTAGGAGATGTTTTATTTGAAACATTACATCTTACCTATCCAAAGCGAACGAAAAAAAATTATTCTACAGCTGTTGAAATTTTAGAAAAAATTAAGGATGAACACCCAATTGTGGAGAAAATATTATCTTACCGTTTAGTGACAAAGTTATATGCGACTTACGTAGAGGGATTGAGCAATTTTATCTTAGAAGATGGAAAAATTCATACGATTTATACACAAGCTTTAACCAGAACAGGACGTCTTTCTTCTATAGAACCGAATTTACAAAATATACCGATTCGTAATGAATATGGTCGATTGATTCGAAAGGTATTTACACCAAGTAAGAATTCGATTATGGTAAGTGGCGATTATTCACAAATTGAACTTCGTTTACTTGCGCATATGGCAAATGTGGAAACTATGATAGAAGCTTTTGGGAAAAATCAGGATATTCATATGCATACAGCTAGTGAAATTTTTCATGTATCTGAGGAAGAGGTAAATAAAGATATGCGAAGAATTGCTAAAGCGGTTAATTTTGGAATTATTTATGGTATAAGTAGTTATGGATTATCTGAAAATATTGGAATGAAAACACATGAAGCAAAAGAATTTATTGATAATTATTTAGAGACTTATCCGGGAATTAAAGAGTATATGAATCGAATGGTCGAAAAAGCCTATAAGGATGGATATGTCAAAACTTTATATGGAAGAAAACGAATTATTGAAGAATTAAACAATAAAAGTTATATGGTAAGACAAACAGGGGAGCGAATTGCTTTAAATACGCCAATTCAAGGAACAAGTGCTGATATTATTAAACTTGCAATGGTAAAATTAGATAGAGAATTTAAAAAACAAGGTTTAAAATCGAAAATGATTATACAAGTACATGATGAACTTGTTTTAGATACTTTAGAAAGTGAGAGAGAAAAGGCCATTCAAATTATGAAAGATGTTATGGAAAATATTGCTGATTTGAAGGTTCCTTTAAAAATAGATGTAGAATATGGCGAAAATTGGTACCAAGCCAAGTAGGAGGGGTTTATTTTGAAAAGTGCATCTTGTGTGATGTTCATTAGTTTTTTAACAAATGCTTTACTTTCTACTATGAAAGTAGTTATAGGATTTTTTTCTAAATCAAGTGCTTTAGTTGCAGATGGTATTCATTCATTTAGTGATTTAATTACTGATGTTGTTGCTTTATTTGGAAATGTCCTCGCCCGTAAACCAGAAGATAAAAAACATCCTTTTGGACATGGACGAATTGAATATGTGACGAGTGCTATGATAGGCATAATCGTGATCATGATCGGTCTTTTTCTTATTTTTAGTGTAGTACAAAAAGAAATTGAAATTCCAAGTAAAATTGTAATTGTTGTCAGCCTATTTACGATAGCATCTAAATTTATTGTATCTAGATATTTAATTCGAAAGGGAAGAGAACTTGATAATCAAATTTTAATAGCATCTGGTAAAGAATCGAGTACGGATGTAATCAGCTCTATTGTGGTGTTAATAGCGAGTATTTTAATTCAATTTGAAGGCTATTTTCATCCATTTCTTTATGCCGATAAAGTGGCAAGTGTAATCGTTGGTTTATTTATTATTCATACTGGATTTATGATTTTAAAAGAAAATATCAGCATTTTAATTGGTGAAAAAGAAAGCAATACGGCTTATTATGAAGAAGTAAAAAATATAATTTTAGAAAGTGAACTCATTCATAGAATTGATAATTTAATCATTATGAAATATGGCTATTTCTATAGTTTAACGGTGGAAGTGAGTATGAATTCGGACTTATCTTTGAAGGAAGCACACGATGAAATAGAAGCGATTGAACAAAAATTGAAACAAAAAAATGAACGTACAAAGTATATCCATATTCATATGAATCCTTATTATGAATAAAGAATAGAAACGTAGTCATTGCGGCTTAAAAAGTAAGTTCTAACTTTTCGTTTATAAAAAAGAAGGATTTTATTTCTATGTAAAAAAGAGTCTTGTAAAAAAATAAAAAAAGATTTTCTATAGTTGATAAAAGAAAAGAGGAAAAAAAGATGATAGATATTAAACTCATTCGTGAGAAGGAAGAAGTTGTAAAAGAGAATATTAGAAAAAAGTTTCAAGAGGAAAAATTGCCTTTAGTCGATGAAGTGAAACAGCTCGATGAAAGGGGACGAAGACTAAAGCAAGAAAAAGACGCTCTACGGGCGAAGAGAAATCAGTTTAGTGATGAAATTGGCATTTTGTTTAAAGAAAAGAAAATAGAAGAAGCTGAGTCTAAGAAAAAATATGTATCAGAAATTAATGAAAAATTGGTAGAAATTGAAAAAGAGGAAAGTGAAATTGCCGAACAAATTCAAAAGAGAATGCTCGTTATACCAAATTTAATTGATGCATCAGTTCCTATTGGAAAAGATGATACAGAAAATGTTGAAATAGAACGATTTGGAGAACCATTTGTGCCAGATTATGAAATTCCATATCATGCGGATATCTGTGAAGCTTTAGGTGGACTTGATAAAGATAGTGCAGGAAGAACAAGCGGGAATGGTTTTTATTATTTGATGGGTGATATCGCAAGATTACATTCTGCAATGTTATCTTATGCTAGAGATTTTATGATAAACAAAGGTTTTACGTATTGTATCCCTCCATTTATGATTCGTAGTGATGTTGTAAATGGCGTTATGTCATTTGCAGAAATGGATGCAATGATGTATAAAATAGAAAATGAAGATTTATATTTAATTGGAACAAGTGAACACTCTATGATAGGTAAGTTTAAAGGACAAATGATAGATGAAAAAGAATTACCAATCGCATTGACTTCTTATTCTCCATGTTTTAGAAAAGAAGTAGGAGCTCATGGTCTTGAAGAAAGGGGACTTTATAGAGTACATCAATTTGAAAAACAAGAAATGATCGTTTTATGTAAACCTGAAGAAGCAATGGATTGGTACAATAAAATGTGGCAGTTTACGGTCGAATTTTTTAGAAGTTTAGATGTCCCTGTTAGAACACTTGAATGTTGTTCTGGTGATTTAGCAGATCTTAAAGTGAAATCATGTGATGTAGAAGCATGGAGTCCAAGACAACAAAAATATTTTGAAGTTGGTTCTTGCTCAACTTTAGGAGATGCTCAAGCAAGAAGATTGGGAATAAGAGTTAAGGGAGAAAGTGGGAATTACTTAGTTTCAACGCTCAACAATACAGTCATTGCGTCTCCTCGTGGAATGATTGCTGTGATTGAGAATAATGTAAATAAAGATGGTACAGTGAATGTACCAAAGGCTTTACAACCATATATGGGTGGTAAAGAAAAAATAGAATTAAAATAAAAGTGATTTTAACGAAAAAGAGTTTAAGTAACTCTTTTTCTTAATGCAAAAATAAAAAAGAAGAAAATTGCTTTTTTAGGTAGAAAAAATAAGAATTACAAGTCATACCTAATACTCATTTGTGTGATAAAAATGTAAATCTTAAAACAATAATCTATTGCCTTTTAGGTTTATTAAAAATAGAACAAGTCAGATCTTATCGAATCGGGTGGTACAATATATGATTAGACGAGAGTGATTAATGGAAATTTTGTATTGTGAAATGATGATTAGTAACTAGAAACGTATCGTTATATGTTTATTTCAGTATATAAAAATAAATGTAGAGTACAAGGGAACAATAAATGTATAGGTTCGTTTTGGAATACAAGTCTATTTTTTTTAAAATTTTGAAACTTTTTGTTAAAATTTACGACTATTATAGTGAGGTGAACAAAATGATCGATCAGGAAACCTTAAAAACGTTTGATATACTATATTATGAATCCTATAATGAAGTGCTTAAATATGTAATTTGTAATTGTTCTAATATTCAAGACATAAAAGACATCGTACAAAATGTTTATTTAGAAGTAATAAAAAAAATAAAAAAAGAGTCAAAGGTCAAAATAACAAAACAATATATAATGGGAATCGCTAAAAATAAAGTTATCGATTATTATCGATTCAATTATAAAAATAAAATAGTATCCTTATTTTCAAATAAAGAGGGTATTGAATTATTAGACCAAATTCCAAGTGACTATGATTTAGAAGATCATTTTATTAAAGAAACAGATTTAAAGATTGTCTGGGAATACTTGAAAAAGAAAAAAGTGATTATTTCAAAAATCTTTTATTTGTATTATTATGAAGATTATGAAATAAAGGAAATTGCAAAAGTTCTTAATATAAGTGAATCAAATGTTAAAAACAATTTGTATAGGACACTAAAAGAACTTAAAACCTTATTAAATATTGGAGGTGATAAAAGTGTCTACTAATGAAAATATAAAGAAAATGTTTGAAAGAGAATTTGATAAGGAACTTATGAAACAAAGAATTCTCGATAAAGAAAGGAAAAAAAATATGAATTTAAAAACATTGTACAAGTGGTCAGTTGCTTCATTTTGCCTAGTAGCTATAATAAGTGGTATTGTATTATCAAATCACAAGGAATTAAAATCGAATCAGTATGAGCCAAGTATAGAAAGTAAAAATCATGTTTGTATGTATATCAATAATGTTCAGGAAATGTCTCAAGGAACATTAAAATTTAATGCTGAAGTGAAAAGAATCGATGTAGAGAATCTACCTTACTTTAAAGAAATAGAAAATATAAATTTACCAAATGATTTTGATACAAAACAGGCGAGTGCTATTTATATTGATTCTGATAAAGAGGAAAGTCAAACTTTACAAAGTTATGTATTTAATTATTCAAATACGAAAAAGAATAGATATATAAGAGTTTCGTTTTCAAAAGAAAATAAACCAATAAGAGATTACTATTTTCCAGAAGATGGAAGTAAAATGTCTAAAATAAATAATATTGAATTAAAAATCTTTAAATATAACGAATTATATTTTACGGAGTTTCATTACAAAAACATCAATTTTGATATTGAAACCACAAATATTACGGAACAAGAACTAACAAATTTACTATTATCTATTCTTAAGTAAACTTACATAAAGTCATAAAAGAAAAAAGAGAGAAACAAAGACTTTAATAAGATAGTGATAACTAGTATTCTTTTATTGTCAAGATGATTGATAGAAAACTTATGGCTGAGTAGTAACATCTTTAAAAGTATATAGTTATTTTGTGTGGAATGGTTCATTGACAATCACATATAATAATTATATAATTGTGTATAAGGAAGAGAAAAGGAGGGATGCGGAAATGAAAAAATGTTTGGCTTTGGGGATCATAGCATTTTCTTTAATGGCAACAACTGTTTACGCTTTTAATGGAAATGGTAGACATTCTGTTAATCATGAAACAGAAGTTTATCATCAAAATTGCCCATATCAAGATGAAGTGGGAAATTGTCCATATCATGAGAATACGACAAATCACGAAGATTGTTCAAATTGTGCGTCTAGTCAACAACATAATGAACACCATAATACAACCACGAACACAGGAAATTATAGTGGTCATGGTAGACACGGGCATCATCACTAATCGTATTTCATTAAAAAGTTACAGTTTAAGCTGTAATTTTTTTATAGTTTATAATTAAAAAATGTATTGTTAGAAATAGAAAACTGTTTTGAAAGGAAAATTTGTATTCAAAGAAGTTGAAATATAAAATTTTAAATGGGTAGAATAAGCAAAATGGGAGGTGAAAACATGAGAATGAATCGAAAATAAGTAGGGCATAAACTTGGATTATGCCACAAAAAGGAGGCATACTATGTTAGAAGTCAATCATATGAGTATAAAAGTGAAGGATAGATATATCGTTAAAGACTTATCCTTTGTATTAAATAGAAACGATAAACTAGCTATTATTGGCGAAGAAGGAAATGGAAAATCTACATTATTAAAGGGGATTTTAGGTATTTGTTCTTATGCAGAGGTAACAGGAGATATTCAAAAAAAAGAATACCGAATTGGTTATTTAGAACAAACGCTCGATGAGGAAAATTTAAAGAAAACAGGATATGATTTTTTGTTTGAAAGTGACAGTTCTTATTATGAAAAAGTAAAAAATTTCTATAAATGGCTTGATGTTCTTAAAATCAATGAAAATATTATAGAGCAAGAAGTGCATACCTTATCGGGTGGAGAAAAAGTAAAACTGGGCATTTTAAAATTACTATTAGATGACAATGACATTTTATTTTTAGATGAACCAACCAATGATTTAGATATAGAAACATTAAGGTGGCTTGAAGATTTTATCAACAAAGTTGAAAAACCTATTTTGTATGTTTCTCATGATGAAACATTG
>CAJTSN010000008.1:5515-8402 GCA_910578745.1 uncultured Bacilli bacterium | reverse complement strand
GCTTGCAAATACGGCAAATCAAATTTTGCATCTTGAACAAATTAGAAAAAAAACAGATTGTCGATGGACTTTATTAAAAATGGGCTATGATGCTTATGTTTGCATGCGTCTACAATCGATCAATAAACAAACCCAAGTTGCAAAAGCAGAAAAACGTGAATATAATAAACAACAAGAAAAATTAATGAAAATTATGCAGAAAGTCGAGTATCAGCAAAATACAGTTTCTAGGAAAAATCCACATGAGGCAAGGGTTTTAAAAAAGAAAATGCATTCTTTAAAATCACAAGAAAAGAAATTAGATAGCGTTTCATTGACACAATTACCAGATGTGGAAGAAGAAATTCATTTCTTTTTTGAAGATATTGATTTACCTAGTAGGAAGGATATTCTTCAATTCGATATTCCTATACTAAAAATAAAAGATAAAATTCTATCTAAAAATGTAAAATTAGAAATTCGAGGAAATATGCATCTATGTATTCTTGGAAAAAATGGAGTTGGAAAATCAACCTTGATTAAGCAAATTTATCAAGAATTAAAAGATAGAAAAGATATTAAATTGGGTTATATGCCACAAAATTATGAAGAGATTTTAAACCAGTATACTTATGTAACCGACTTTCTTTCTTTTCATAAAAGCCAAGAAGAAATTACAAAAGCAAGAACGTATTTGGGAAATATGAAATTTACTAAGGAAGAAATGACTGGAAAAATTAAGGATTTAAGTAATGGTACAAAGGCAAAATTATTCCTCTGTCGTTTTGTACTAGATCACTGTAATGTGTTAATATTAGATGAACCTACAAGAAATATAAGTCCTTTATCAAATCCTGTTCTTCGTAAAGTATTAAGAGAGTATCAAGGAACGATTATCAGTGTCTCTCATGATAGAAAATATATACAAGAAGTGATTCAATATGTATATACGTTAACAGAAGATGGTTTAGTAAAAAGTGATTTTCCTGTAGAAGAAAAGTGAATGGAGTTGTAATTCACTTTTTGTTTATAAAATTTTTTGACAAACCAGATGCCATATGTTATTATGAACATAGTTTATTAAGGAAAAGTGTTTAAAAAGTATCCGTTTTTTATTTATTTTCTATTGCAATTAAGAATAAGGTGTTGTTTTGAAGAAGAAGAAATCTTGTAACAAGAGTTGGATAGAAATCTATAATTTTTATTAAATGTGGAAAGAAAATATCGTTATGAAATGAAAAAGAGGAGTGGTGTAGTATGGAGAAGAAAAAAAAGCATTGTTTAAATATGTTTTATGTCTATTTAAAACCCTATAGAATAAAGTTAATAATCATTTTTATTTGTATTTTTTTATTTAACTTATCTTATGTCTTTACAGGATATTTGAATGGTGCAGCGATAGAATCTGTCGTAAATCAAAATATGTCTAAAGCCTTGCTTTGTTTAGGTATTTATTTTTTCATTGAGGCAACAAGTGATTTTATGAATCAGATTTCCTATTATTTTTTATCAAAAATTCAAATTAAAATCTCTAGAAAGCTTGGGTATGATACTTATCAAAAAGTAATGCGTTTACCTGCTTATGCATTTGAAGAACTATCTAGTGGAGAAATTATTAATCGAGTGACGAATGATACAGAAGCCATTGCAGGTTCAATCAACCGATTAATTAGTATTGTATCGAACATTGTATCTTCATTATTAATTTTAATATATATCTTTTTAAATAGTTGGATTGTTGGAAGTGAAATTGTATTCTTTTTGCTTGTTTATTTGGGAATTGTGAACTATTTTACAAAACGAATGAAAGCGTTTGATAAAGAAGTGAAAGCAAAGAATGATGAATATGCAGCCATTGCAAATGAATCGGTGAGAGGAATTCGTGAGATTAAAACACTTGGTATAGTTAAAAATTTATCGAATCATGTTTCTACGATTATAAAAGATCTTTATTCTTGCTCTGTGAAAGGAAATAAATTGGAAACAAAATATGATTGCATTTCAAATTTATTAAAAGGAATATTAGAAGTTGGAAGTTTTGTTACATGTGTCATTTTAACTTATTATGGTCAAATCACAATTACCTTTTTTGTAGCGATGACTTATTATATTTATCGTTATACATGGCTTGTTGAAAATGTAACTGAGTTTACAAAAACTTATCAAAAATTATCAGTTTCCCTTGAACGAATTCAGGAAATTACTTTAAATGAATTGTATCAAGATGTTGTTTATGGTGATGTCGTTTTAAAAAATCCGAAGGGAATTTTAACTTTTGAAGATGTTACATTCCATTATAAAAATGAAGATACTTTATTGAATCAATTTAATATCACTTTTGAACCAAACAAAAAAATAGCCATTGTTGGGTCTTCTGGAGAGGGGAAAACAACCTTATTCAATTTGATTACAAGAATTTTTGATCCTGTGGAAGGTCGAATTTATTTAGATGATGTTCCTCTTACTTCTCTTACAGAGGAATCTTTAAGAGAAAATATATCCGTAATCCGCCAAGATCCATTTCTCTTTAATCGAACGATTTTAGAAAATTTCCAGTTACTTGATTCTAAAGTGACTTTAGAAGAAGTTCGAAAATATTGTAAGCTTTCCTTTATTGACGATTATATTATGAGTTTACCAAAACAGTATGATACCATTTTAGGTGAGGGTGGCGTCAATTTATCAGGAGGACAAAAACAAAGACTGGCTATTGCTCGTACTTTGCTCAAAAAATCCAAAGTCATTTTATTCGATGAGGCAACATCTGCACTCGATAACGAATCACAGGCGTATATCAAGAATCTAATTGATACCTTATCTCATGATCATACGGTATTAATTGTCGCCCATCGTCTTTCTACAATCATTGATGCAGATTTAATTTATGTTATAAAAAAAGGAAAAGTTT
>CAJTSN010000008.1:4433-5505 GCA_910578745.1 uncultured Bacilli bacterium | reverse complement strand
CAAGGAACTCATAAAGAATTAATGGAAACTTGTGCCTTTTATAATAAACTTTATAATACAGAAAGCAGTATCAAGTAATCATTTAGTAGGGAAGAATATATGTATGAGCCAAAGCAAATTCCTTATTTGTTAGATAAAAATTTTAAAGAGAAAATCGAGTATAAGGAATATAAAATTAAAAAAATACAGAAGTATTGTATGTGCATATGGAGTATGCAGTCGAATGAAAGAATAGAAAAAACGATTTATAATTCGATTTTGCCAGATGCTTGTATTGATATAGTGATTGATTTTAAGGAAAAGTCGATTTGTTTTGCCGGTTTTAGTAAGGAAACAATGATTCTTCCTTTCAATCAAAAAATAGATTATATGGGAGTCCGTTTAAAACCAAGTAGTTTTTATATTTTATTTGGCTTAGATGCAACAGAAGTTATGGATCATCCGCTGCCTTTTTCTTCCGTAGAATCGAGTAATGCGTTAGAAACGATTTTTGATGCAAAAAAGATACCTGATCGAATCTCCATTTTAGTACAGTATTTGTGTAAAAAAATAGGAAATAAAAAAGACACGACCTTTATTCAAATTGTCGATGAACTTTATCAAAATCCAGAGTATCAAACGGTGCATTCAATAGCGTTAGGCTTTGGTTACAGTCAAAGACATCTTTTGCGCTTATTTAAAAAATATTACGGTGTTTCTCCCCAAGTTCTTTTGAATATTGTTCGGTTACACTTATGTTTACATGCTCTTTTAGAAAAAAGAGACATAGAAGATATTTTAGAAGACGCTGGTTTTTACGATCAATCGCATTTTATTAAAGAGATAAAAAGATATACAGGATTTTCTCCTTTAGAACTTTTAAAGGAAGAGAACGGGTAGTCTTCTTATTATGAGAAAGTAAAAAACTTTCTTTTTCTGTTACTATTTTTAGAATCTAGGTTTGCCTGTTTCATTCACACAACTGAATCAATGATGTATATGCGTAGTATTTTTTCTATGAAAAGGGCGAAAAGAAAAAGGGAAAATTGTATTAGGAATTTACTTTATAAGTTTCACATATAAAAAAGAAAAA
>CAJTSN010000008.1:0-4423 GCA_910578745.1 uncultured Bacilli bacterium | reverse complement strand
TAAGAAATGCTCACAAAATCAATTGACAGACATACGATAAAATGATATAGTAAACTTGCATTTAGTTAGGAATTTGCTATATAAGCAAATTTTTAATTAAAAGAAAATGAAACACCTGGAAGTGTGTAATGAGAGGAGGATAATATGCCAACTATACAACAATTAATTAGAAAGCGTAGAACGGATAAAACAAGAAAGAGTAAGGCACCAGCCTTAGAAGTGGGATACAACTCAAGAAAGAAAAAAGAAACAGATCAAAATTCTCCACAAAAACGTGGTGTATGTACTCGTGTTGGAACAAAAACGCCAAAGAAACCAAACTCAGCGTTACGTAAATATGCACGTGTTCGTTTAAGTAATGGACGTGAAGTGGATGCTTATATCCCAGGAGAAGGACATAACTTACAAGAACATAGTGTTGTACTTGTTCGTGGAGGACGTGTAAAAGACTTAATCGGTGTTCGTTATCACATTATTCGTGGTACGATGGATACAGCAGGCGTAGATAAAAGACGTCAAGGTCGCTCTAAATATGGTACAAAAAGACCTAAATAAAAAAGTAAAGGAGGAAAAATATGCGTAAAAGACGTGCAATAAAAAGAGACGTTTTAGCAGATCCTATTTATAACTCAAAATTAGTTACAAAGTTAATCAACCAAGTTATGAAAGATGGAAAAAAGGGAACTGCTCAAACGATTTTATATGATGCATTCGATATTGTCAAAGAAAAAACAGGAAAAGATCCTATGGAAGTTTTCTCTCAGGCAATGGAAAACATCAAACCAGCTTTAGAAGTAAAGTCTCGTCGTGTAGGAGGCGCTAACTATCAAGTACCAATTGAAGTTAGAGGGGACCGTGCACAAGCGTTAGCTTTACGTTGGTTAGTGAATTATGCTCGTTTAAGAGGAGGCCATTCTATGGCAGAAAACTTAGCAAACGAGATTATGGATGCCGCCGAAGGAACGGGTGGTTCTGTAAAAAAACGTGAGGATACTCACAGAATGGCAGAGGCAAACAAAGCCTTCGCACATTATCGTTGGTAAATTTTAAGAAAGGAAAAAATATATGGCTCGTGAATATAGTTTAGAAAATACCCGTAATATTGGAATTATGGCACATATTGATGCAGGAAAGACAACTTGCACAGAACGTATCTTATTCCATACTGGTAAAATTCACAAAATCGGTGAGACACACGATGGAGCTTCACAAATGGACTGGATGGCCCAAGAACAAGAACGTGGAATTACCATTACATCAGCAGCAACAACTGCTTTTTGGAAGGATCATCGTTTAAACATCATTGATACGCCAGGGCACGTGGATTTTACTGTAGAAGTATCAAGATCTCTTCGTGTACTTGATGGTGCTGTAGCGCTACTCGATGCACAAGCAGGTGTTGAACCACAAACAGAAACCGTATGGCGCCAAGCAACAGAATTTAAAGTACCTCGTATGATTTTCTGTAACAAAATGGATAAAATGGGTGCGAATTTTGAATATAGTCTATCTACTATTGATAGTAGATTAGGTGTAAATGCAAAACCTATTGAGTGGCCAATTGGAGCAGAAACGGATTTTGTAGGGGTAGTTGATTTAATTACGAAAACCGCTTATAAATATGATGGAAAGCAAGAAGAAAATCCAGAAATTATTGATATTCCTTCTGATTTAGTGGATATAGTAGAGAAAAAACGTGAAGAATTAGTAGAAGCTGTTTGTGAATTTGATGATGAATTAATGGAAAAATACCTTGCTGGAGAAGAAGTATCTATTGATTTAATCAAGCGTGCTATTCGAAAAGGAACGCTTGCAGTAGAATTTTTCCCAGTATTATGTGGAACAGCTTTAGGAAACAAAGGAGTTAAACTTCTTCTAGATGCTGTTATTGATTATTTACCATCACCAATTGATGTAGAATCAATCAAGGGAACCGATTTAAATGGGGAAGAGATTGTAAGACATCCATCAGATGATGAACCATTTAGTGCATTAGCATTCAAAGTTATGGCGGATCCATTTGTTGGACGTTTGACATTCTTCCGTGTGTACTCAGGACATTTATCAAGTGGTTCATATGTTCTAAATTCTACCAAGGATGAAAAAGAACGTATTGGACGTATTCTTCAAATGCATGCAAATAATAGAACCGAAATTTCAGAAGTATTTGCAGGAGATATTGCAGCAGCAGTAGGTCTTAAAAATACGACAACTGGAGATACATTATGTGATGAAAAGAAAGCATGTATTCTAGAAAATATGGAATTTCCAGAACCAGTTATTCAATTAGCTGTTGAACCAAAATCAAAAGCAGATCAAGAGAAAATGTCTACAGCTTTACAAAAATTAGCGGAAGAAGATCCAACTTTTAGAGCTTCAACAGACCAAGAAACAGGGCAAACAATTATTGCTGGTATGGGTGAGTTACACCTTGATATTATTGTTGATCGTATGAAAAGAGAGTTCAATGTAGAAGCGAATGTTGGTAAACCACAAGTATCTTATCGTGAGACAATCACGCAAACAGCAGAATGTGAAGGAAAATATATTAAACAATCTGGTGGCCGTGGACAATATGGACACGTTTGGATTAAATTTGAACCAAATCCAGATAAAGGCTACGAATTCGTGGATGCGATTGTTGGTGGTGTTGTTCCTCGTGAATATATTCCAGTAACAGATAAAGGACTTCAAGATGCATTAAAAACAGGTGTTCTTGCAGGATATCCTATGGTTGATGTTAAGGCAACTTTATTTGATGGTTCTTATCATGATGTTGACTCATCCGAAATGGCATTTAAGATTGCAGCTTCTATGGCTTTAAAAGAAGCTAAAAATAAATGTAAACCAATTCTACTTGAACCAATTATGAAGGTAACGGTTGTTACTCCAGATGAATATCTTGGAAATGTAATGGGAGATATTACTTCTCGTCGTGGAAAGCCAATGGGTCAAGAATCACGTGGAAACGCTTTAGCTATTGAAGCAATGGTACCACTTTCAGAAATGTTTGGATATGCAACAAGCCTTCGTTCAAATACACAAGGTAGAGGAACTTCTACAATGGAATTTGATCATTATGAGGAAGTACCAAGAAATATTTCTGAAGAAATTATAAAGAAAAATGGTGGAAACTAGAAAAAATACTTGCTATTTTTTTCTAGTTCATATACAATGTATATGTAATATTAAGAGGAGGAAATAATTATGGCAAAGAAAAAATATGATCGTTCAAAGCCACATGTTAACATTGGTACAATTGGACACGTAGACCATGGTAAAACAACTTTAACAGCTGCTATTTCTAAAGTATTATCTGAAAAAATTGCAGGAAATGAACAAGTTGATTTTGCGAATATTGATAAAGCCCCAGAAGAAAGAGAACGTGGTATTACTATTAATACAGCTCATATCGAGTATGAAACAGATAATAGACACTATGCACACGTTGACTGTCCTGGGCATGCTGACTATGTAAAGAATATGATTACAGGTGCAGCACAAATGGATGGAGCAATCTTAGTTATTGCTGCAACCGATGGACCTATGGCACAAACTCGTGAACATATCTTACTTTCACGTCAAGTTGGTGTACCTCGTATGGTTGTTTTCATGAACAAATGCGACATGGTTGATGATCCTGAATTATTAGACCTTGTTGAAATGGAAATTCGTGAATTATTAACTGAATATGGATATGATGGAGATGCAACTCCAATTGTTCGTGGTTCAGCACTTAAAGCTCTTGAAGGAGATCCTAAATACACAGATTGTATTATGGAATTAATGAGCAAAGTTGATGAATGGATTGAAACTCCATCTAGAGATACTGACAAACCTTTCTTAATGCCAATTGAAGACGTATTTACTATTACAGGACGTGGAACTGTAGTTACAGGACGTGTTGAAAGAGGTATGTTGAAACTTAATGAAGAAGTTGAAATCATTGGTATTAAAGATACACAAAAATCAGTTGTTACAGGAATTGAAATGTTCCGTAAACAATTAGACTTTGCTGAATGTGGAGATAATGCAGGTATTTTACTTCGTGGAATTTCACGTGATGATGTAGAACGTGGTCAAGTATTAGCAAAACCAGGTTCAGTTACACCACATAAGAAATTTAAAGCTCAAGTATATGTATTAAGCAAAGAAGAAGGCGGACGTCATACTCCATTCTTCTCAAATTACCGTCCACAATTCTACTTCCGTACAACAGATGTTACAGGAGTTATTGAATTACCAGAGGGTGTTGAAATGGTAATGCCAGGTGACAATGTTTCTATGACTGTAGAATTAATTGCTCCAATTGCTATTGAAAATGGAACAAAATTCTCAATCCGTGAGGGTGGTAGAACAGTTGGTGCTGGTAACGTTTCTGAAATTATTGAATAAGAATTCAAGAAAACAGGGTATATTTACC
>CAJTSN010000007.1:2854-36428 GCA_910578745.1 uncultured Bacilli bacterium | reverse complement strand
ATGTTAATATTTGTATTTTCATAATTTGTTTTAGTAACATTTAAAATAGAATTAATATCATTTTCTAATATTATATTTTCTGTAATAACTCCATTTGTGTTTTCTAAATAAAAACTAGATACAAAACCAAATTTTTTTATTTTAACCATATTGATTATTGGTTCTAAATCATGAGTTAACATTAATATTGTTTTTCCCTGTAAACTATCTTTTTGATTAAATAGATAGTGAGTAATTGCATATTTCTTATTAAAATCAAATGAAGAAACAGGATCATCTAATATTATTAAATCAGGATTTTCATGTTTGCAATCAAAGAGAAACAAAGATAATGCAAATGCATTTTTTTCTCCCCAACTTAAATGAGTATTAACATCCACTATAATTTCAGTTCCTTTATATAATAAAAGTAATTTTTCATTTTCTACTTTTACCTCATAATTCATTCCCACAGTATCAAGAAAGTCATTAATTCTCTGCCTATTTCTATTTGCATACGTCTTCATACTAGAATTTAAAATATTAATATTTTTTCTTAATAGTTGTATGCTAGATTGCATTTCATCTATTTTACGATTTAATTCATCAATAATGTTAAGAAAATCATCACCACAAATGTATTTATACTCATTAATATTAAATCTTGTAGATAATAATGTTTTTTCTAAATCATCAATATCTTTTAATTTTGAGTAATCTAACTGTACAAAAAATAAAAGTTTATTGCATATAACATCTATTTCAACAATTAATTTTGCGACCTTTTCTTTATTTTTATCTGAAATAGGATTTTCATCTTTTAAAATATCATCAATAAATTTATTTGTATCTTCACTTATCAAATTAGAGATATTTTCAAATATAGATTCCATTTTTGATAATGCCTCAACGTTTTTTTTATCAAATAAATTATCTAATGTCTCCATATATGCTTTAAATTTATCATCTAGTTTTTTTGCACAAAATGGGCATTTATTTTCTACAATATATTCTCGTCCACTATTTTGCCAGCTGTACCATTTTACTTTATCCTTAAAATTCAATAATTTTGAAAACTCTGATAATTCTTCTGGAATATTAATTATTTTATTTCCTGTGGCAAGAGCCTTTCCAAGACCTGTAGAATTTATTGAAGTCCTTTTTGCATTTAATTTTAATATTTTATTTAGTTCATTTCTCTGAATTATTAAATTATTAATTATGTTATTCTCTGAAACGTATTCCTTTACTATACTTAAAATCTTATTAATATCCTCTATCTGGCTTTCATAGTTATCTGGTTTAATAAATACTTCAAAAGAATTTTTATGTAAATCATCTCCATTAGGTAGAAATAAGTATTGAGAAACATAATCATCATTATAAATTTTTACACTTTTAAAGGTTTCACATCCTGTTATACCAGGCATTATACTTTCATCACTATTAAAAGGTTTTAGATTATCTAATGTTTCTCCATTTATTTGCTTAATAATTGCTTTAGAAATGGTTGATTTTCCCGTTCCATTTATTCCATATTTAATATTTAGTTTATTTAGAACTATATCAATAATTCCTTCTTTGATATTATTACAATTTTTAATAGTCACTTCCATAATCAACTTTTCCTCACTTTTTTAGTAATTTTTAATTATTGTTTATTTTACCATATTTTGACAAATTATAATATACTTAAGAATTAATTATTTTTCTGTATCGTAATTTATTATCTCATCAATTACTTTAGATTGTACTATTTGTTCAAACGACTCACTTGCACTTCTTTTTGTTTCTTCATTGCTACTAATATAATAATTTTCTGTGGTTTCTACTCTACTATGTCCAAGTACACTAGAAACATCTTTAATTTCAATTCCACCTCTTAATGTCTTAGTTGCAAAGCTTCCTCTTAAATCATAAAATCTACAATTCTTAATATTTAGTTCTTTATGAATAATTTTAAATGGATACCTGAGTAAATCTGTTCCAGAATAGCTCCCATCATTTTTTGTAAAGACTAAATTGATTTGTGATCTATTTTTAGATTTATGTTTGAGTTCAATTATTTTATATTCTACAATCTTACCATATTTATTTTTAACTTCTTTTAAATAATAATTATGATAGCTTTTTCTATATAGTTTTTTGTTATTTTCTTGATTCTTTTTGTAGTTTTGCAATGCTATTTTTAAAGTATCACAGATATAAACATCTCGACAACTACCCTCTGTTTTAGTTGTACCCAAATACCATCTACCATTTTCATCTTTAGTCTTTGCATATACTGTTTTATTAACTTTTATTATTTGTTTTTCTAAGTCTATATCATCCCATGTCAAAGCTAACACTTCTCCTGTTCTCATTCCTGTATAACATGCTGTCAGGAATGCACAAGTAAAAGTATAGTTATTTTTGAATCTCAACAATATCATATCAATTTCTTCTTGAGTATAGATATGTTTTACATCGTTTTTTTTACCTCAAAAGAATAGAATCTAGGTAATTGTAAATCAGCTGCAGGATTATTCTCAATAAAACCAAAATAATAGGCAGCATCCCTTAATGAACTTCTAATCACCTTTTGATAATTTCTTAATGCATCTTTTGAATTTACTTTTTGAGCAATTCTAAGTAATGCTTGATTTAGTACATAAGGAGTTAGATATGCTAATCTATATTTACCTAATTCCTTTTTAATAGATTCAAATGCTTCAGAATATCTCTTAGCTGTTGTGTATTTATAATTAATTTCAAAATATTCCTTCATCCAATAATCTAAATAATCAGAATATAACATTTGCGATTGTTTAAAAGTTACACCTCCATTTATATATTTTTCATAAGCAAGTTGTCCAGCAGCATATGCTTCATTCTGAGTTTTAAAGCCTGACTTATTAATAAACTTCCTTTTCCCATTAATAGTTCCAATTTCAAATTGATATTGATAAACCTTTCCTCTTTTTCTTATATTTACTCTTCTCATATAATCATCCTTTCCTTTTCTATATAAAACAAAAGAGCATTAACATTGTTTGTTAACACTCTTCTACTTTAATCAATTAATAATTCTTTTTCTTCATTAACTTGTTTTTGTAATAATTCTAATTCTTTGATGTTCTTATTGTTTTTTAATACTTTCATTTGTCTTCTTGCAGAATTATTGAGTCTAACAAGTCTTTCATTTTGAGGTACTTTTTCTTCAATCAATTCCGCATTTGTATTTTGAAGATTATTTAATATTACTAAATGTAGTAAGTCAGTATAATCCCTCATATTTCCCTCTTTTGCCAACTCTGGATTATTATCTCTCCATTCTTTAGCCGTCATACCAAATAATGCAACATTTAAAACATCTGCCTCTTCCGCATATACGAATTTCTTTTGTGCTTCTGTAAGCGTTGGAACTATATAAGTCTTTACTGCATCAGTATGAACTACATAGTTTAACTTTGAAAGTATTCTATTAGCTTGCCAATCTACTTTTTCTTGATATGCTTCATTAGTTTTTAATCTCTCAAATTCAGTTATTAAATATAACTTAAATTCTGGAGATAACCAACTGGCAAATTCAAATGCAATATCTGGATGTGCGAAAGTTCCAATGCTATACCTTCCACCTTTAGAGATAATACCTACTGCATTAGTTCTTTTAATCCACTGTGATGGAGACATTGCAAAAGAGTTTCTACCATACTCCGTTTTAATTTGGTCGAATTCGACCAAATTAAAATTAGGATTATGAATTTCTTCCCATAAACCAATGTAGTCAATGGTTGTAATTCTTCTTAACCAATTTTTTACTGTAAAAGATGGATCACTAGAATTTTGATACTTAGCCAAATCTGTTAATGAAATATAATTTACATTTCCTACTCTTAAAATTCCTACTTTATTTTCTTTTACAATTATTTCTGCTGTTACTTCATCTTTTTTCAATAGATATTACCTCACTTTCTTGAATTTTAAAAGGATGTTCACATATTTTTTCTGTTTACATCCTTTATTTTTAAGGCATTAAGCCATACTTTTTAAATCATTTGTAAACAAATATGAATTTGTTAACATTTTTTAAATTTGCAAAATCCTCGCAAATCCTTATAAATACTCACTTTCCGCAGCATTGCTTGTATTTTTTGCCCGAACCACATGGACACAGGTCATTTCGACCTATTTTTTCTACCCTTTTTGGTCCACTTTTCTTTAGTTTAGAAGCATCATTTACGGCTTCTCCTTTAATTACTTGCTCTCTTTCTACATTTTGTCTTATCTCAGCATTAAGTAAAAATAAAGTAACTTCATTATCAATGGCATCTAATAGTTGTTCATAAAGCTCATATCCCTCTACAGTATAAGCTCTAAGTGGATTTTCAGTATACCCACGTAAGCCAATTCCTTCTCTTAAATTAGACATTGTGCTAATATGATTCGTCCATCTTGTATCAATTACTCGAAGCATAATCGCCTTTTCAAATTCATTGGTTATCTCTGCTGGCAGTGCACTTAATTTTTCTTCATATTCCTTAACAGTTCTATCATAAATATCAATAATCAATTCATCAATATTGTCACTCAATTGTTCCAAAGACAATTTATTTTTCAATAAATGCTCATTTGTATATTCCAAAATTTCTTTTAAATCTTCCTCTGTTAATTTATCCTCAGGAGCAATATGATCTTGTACAAAACTAGCAATAAAATTTTTAAAAGTTTCTAAGACAATATCATGAATCGATTCAGAATCTAGAATTTCATTTCTTCTTTCATAAATATATTCCCTTTGCTTATTGATGACATCGTCATATTGTAATAAATTTTTTCTTGAGTCGAAATTATTTCCTTCAATTCTTTTTTGAGCTGACTCAACAGATTTGGAAACAAAGCCAAGTCGAAGTGACATATCTTCATCTGCACCTACACGGGAAAGTGCAGCCTTCGCACGTTCTCCACCAAAACGAACCATAAGTTCATCTTCAAATGATACACAAAACTGAGAAGCACCCGGATCTCCTTGACGACCTGAACGACCACGTAATTGGTTATCAATACGTCTTGACTCATGTCTTTCTGTTCCAATTACAAATAAACCTCCAAGTTCTTTCACTTCATCACTAATTTTAATATCCGTTCCACGACCAGCCATATTCGTAGCAATGGTCACTGACCCCTTTTCTCCAGCATGGGCAATAATTTCGGCTTCACGTGCATGATTTTTCGCATTTAATACTTCATGTTTAATTCCTTCTTTTTTTAACATAGAGCTTAATAATTCGCTTGTCTCTACCGCAATTGTTCCCACTAAAACGGGTTGACCCTTAGCATGTCGTTCTTTAATTTCATTTACAATTGCCTTATATTTTCCTTTTTTCGTCGTAAAAATTAAATCACCATAATCTACCCTAGCAACAGGTCTATTTGTAGGAATTTGAATAACATACATATTATAAATATCACGGAATTCCTCTTCTTCTGTTTTGGCTGTACCAGTCATTCCAGAAAGTTTTTTATACATTCGAAACAAATTTTGAAAAGTAATTGTCGCTAGTGTCTTCATCTCTCTTTGAATTTCAACACCTTCTTTTGCTTCAATTGCTTGATGAAGCCCATCAGAAAAAGTACGTCCCTCCATTAAACGACCTGTAAAAGGGTCTACAATAATAACTCTTCCTTCTTTAACAACATAATCCACATCACATTTCATTGCATAATTTGCTTTCAATGCTTGTGTAATGAAATGAACGAGATTTGTATTGCTAATATCATATAAATTATCAACCTTAAAATACTTTTCTCCTAATTTCATTCCTTCATTATCCAAAGTAACTGCTTTGGTTTTTTCATCATAAATATAACCATTATTTTCCTTTAAAGTTTTTACGAACTTATCTGTGTCCATATATAGATTAGCAGAATCCATTCGTCCACCAGAAATAATAAGTGGTGTTCTTGCCTCATCAATCAAAATAGAATCGATTTCATCAATAATAGCAAAATTAAGAGGTCTTTGTACTCTATCCTGTGCTTTTACAACCATGTTATCACGTAAATAATCAAAACCCAATTCATTATTGGTTGTATAAGTTATATCACAGTCATAAACTTTTTTCTTCTCACTTGGTGTAAGTTCTCGGTAATTAATACCTACTGTTAATCCTAAGAGTTGATAGATTTTTTCCATCCACTGAGCATCTCTTTCTGCTAAATACTCATTGACTGTAATAATATGCACTCCTTCTCCAGTTAAAGCATTCAAATAAGCTGGCATTGTAGAAGTCAACGTTTTACCTTCACCAGTACGCATTTCAGCAATATTTCCTTCATGAATTGCAAGTCCTCCCAAAATTTGAACAAAGTAAGGTTTTTCTCCAATCACACGATAAGCAGCTTCACGAACCGTCGCAAAAGCTTCTACACGAATATCATTTAATGTTTCTCCATTTTTTAATCTTTCTTTAAATTCAACTGTTTTTTCTTTAAGTTCCTCATCCGTCAATTTTGTATATTCTTCATCTAATGCCATAATATCTTCTGCAATTTTTTTAAACTTTTCTAATTCTTTATATTCTGTATCAAAAATTCTTCTCAAAAATTTCATAAACATCAACCTTTCCCACATCTATTTTATCAAAAAAAGTGAAAAAAACATAGACATTCCTAATAGATAAGCAAAAAAAGTGAACAAATCACTTTTTATTTCATTTCTATAACACCGTAATTTCCATCTTTTCTTTTGTAAACAACTGCTGGCATATTTGTATCCATATCTTCAAATAAGAAAAAATCATGTCCTATTAAATTTAGTTGGAGAATCGCTTCTTCTTCACTCATTGGTTTCATATCCACTTGTTTTCTTTTCTTAATTACACCAGTCTCTTCTTCCTCTTTCTCATCATTGGATAAAGTAAACATGAATATTGTTTCCTGTCCCTTTTTATTAAGAAGTCGTGTCTTATTCTTTCGAATTTGTCTTTCTAGCTTTTCACTAACTAAGTCAATAGACTTATATAAATCATCACTACTTTCTTCTGCTCTTAAAATCACCTTTCGAATAGGAATTGTGACCTCCACTGTTTGGCTATTGCCTATCGTTTTAATTAAAACATTCGCTGTATATTCATCAGGATTTTCGAAATACTTATCAAGCTTTGCGATTTTTTTATTGATATAATCTCTTATCGCATCGGTAACCTCTAATTTGCTACCACGAGCATTTATTCTCATTCAAATCATCCTTTCTAATGTTAGTATAACATAAAAAGAGAAGTTTTCAAAGAAAAAAACTACCTTATACCAAAGTAGCTTTAATTTCAATTACATTCTTTGCCTGCAAACCTTTATCTGTTCTTACAAGCTCAAACTCTACATATTGTCCTTCTACCAAGGTCTTATAACCTTCTGACAATATAGAAGAATAGTGAACAAATATATCTTCTCGATCACTATACTCTATAAACCCGTATCCTTTCTCATTATTAAACCATTTTACCTTACCCTTTATCATTTCATAAATCTCCCTTCTAGTAAAATTGCTTACACTTTAAATATACCTTAGTAACCTTATAAATTCAACAAAATATAACCCAAAAATTTCGACAAATCTTGTATCCCTATAAGCCACTCCCTTTTGTTTCCGTAGTGTCTGCGGAAACATGTTAAATTTTACCAGTTTTTAAATTAAAGCTCAATAACAGTTTTGCGAAATGTCATTTTTAATACTTGAAATGTAATTTTTTGTTTTATTTTTACCAATAGAAACTTTAAAATAAATATTACCCCCTATAAATAGAATCTAACTCATTCTATATTTTTATTTGTTATCATAAATGCGGTGATAGAAAAGTGAAACAATACTATTTAAAAAAAACTCTGGGTATTTTAAAAAAAGAATATCCAAATCTAACGGACATTGAGTTAGATGAATACCGCTACGGTTTAGAGAGTTTTTATTTAACTGTTACAAAATCATTAATTATAATCCCTATCGCATTCATATTAGGAATTGGAAAAGAACTACTCATTCTGTTTATTTTCTTTAATTTATTAAGGAAATATGCTTGTGGATTACATGCTACAAAAAGTTGGATTTGTTTATGTTCTTCTTCTATGATTTTTTTAACACTACCTTTTTTAGCAAAGAACATCGTAATCCCTATACAAATAAAAATAATATTAGGCATTATTGCTATTATTTTATTTCTTGTATATGCTCCAGCAGATACAAAAAAGGCACCAATTATCTATAAGGAGAAACGAGAAAAACAAAAAATTATATCTACAATATTATGTACTGTTTTTATAATAAGTTCCATCCTAATTTCAAATAGTACAATTTCTAACTTAATACTGTTTAGTGTATGCGTAGAATCAATTATGATTTTGCCACTTACATATCGTTTATTTCACTTACCATATAACAATTACAAAAACTATGTAATGCGTTATAATCTATAATTTAATCACCATCTATAATGTAAAAAAGAATAGGAGGGAAAAAAATGTCATTTATCGCAAAAACTTTACTTATGATTTCTACATTTGGAGCAAGCGGGGATTCATCTTGTAATCATGGATGGCTAGATGAACCAGAAATGCCTGCAAGTTTAATTGAGAAAAAGTAGATCAAACTCTACTTTTTATTTTGGATAATTAGTTTTTGTACATAAAATATACCATTCATTTCTCTCTCCTGCGATAAATATGTATTCTTGTTTAAAATATCCTGTACAAGTGATAATCCATACCCCCTCTTTTTTCCCTTTGTTGAATACCCTTGCTTATCCATCTTCCCTACTTCTATATGTCCTTCATATGTATTTGAAAAACTAAATATGATATTTCCTTCCTCTACATCTATATCTATAATTACAAACTTCTTCTCTGCATTTTCTGCGGCTTCTATTGCATTATCTAAATAAACTCCCACTATTGTACTAATACTATGTAGATTCTTCTCGCATAAATTCCAATACTCCTCATTTTCTAATGTACTATCTACATTCACATGTACTTCCATACTCTTCTTTATCATACTGGCTGTCTTATAATAAATTAATCCCTTTAATCCTCCTGTTGGTAGTGGCTTTAAGTTGTTTAAGATTCGACTTTCCTTATTCTCTTCTATTTCTAACATATCATCTATATATTTGTGTAACTTTTTATTATTCTTATTTGCCATTCCTCTTATAACAGATAATTGATTTTTGTATTCATGTTGTGCTTTACTCTTTTCATCTAATGCTTTTTCATACTCTTTTACATATTCTAATAAATAATCATACGCTTTTTTCAGCTCCCCATTCTTTGAACGTTGATAAAAGAAATTTCCTATAAAATATACAAATGCTATAAAAACTAAACTATATGTGATTTTTTCTCTAACAGATGATGTCATTATTATTGGATAAGTAAGACCCGCTATTAAAAACATTGACAATAATAATAATATTACTGTTTCTATCTTATAACTTTCACTAAAAAAATTAAGACTCTTTTGAACAAGCCATCTAACTGGTTTCATTATAAGCAAAAGATAATATAAAAGGGTAACACTTAAATTAACAATCCAGTATCCAGCTATATTACTTGTGAAATATGAAGTATCTATTTTCATACCTATAATAAAAATCAGTACAAATATATACTCTGCTATATTTGATACTATTACTATTGCTATTGTAAACAGTATTGATTTTAACATAGACATATCAAATACTAATTTATATAATATACATATCTGTATATTACAAAATATCAACTTAGGAAAGTCTCCATAATTTACATCAATGAAACATGAAATCATGCTCATTATTACTAGAAATACTATATTTTTTATTGTGATTAGCTTCCTCTTCGAATCAGTCAATTTCTTAAATAAAACACAATCTACCACATAAGTTATCATAAATGATAAAAACGTACTACTTATTTCTAACATACTGGTGTTAGGATCCTTAACTCCTTCTTCTTATCACGAGCTAGATAATCTACTGTATCTCCTGTCCTAAAATGTATGACACTATTTCTCCAATCTACTGTAGATATTTGCTCTATATTTACATAACAACTTCTATGTGATTGAAAAAACCTCCTATCTAACCTTTTTCCTAAATCTGTGATACTTTTAGATACCATAATTTTATCATTTAGTGTCCTAATCGTACATTTTCTCTCTTTAGAATCTTTGAGTATATAGACAATATCTGTTGTATGTATTCGATACGTTAACCCATTCGAATCTAAAATAATTACATTCTTATTATCTAACAAAGATACTGCCTTTGTTAAAGCACTACGCAGATTATTTTCCCAATCACTATGTTTAGAAATAAAATCTAATAGCATAATTTGAGCCTTTAAAGCTTCATACCCTAATTCTGTATGAGAAGTTACCATTATAATGATGCTATCCCAATCGAATTTTCTTATTTTCTTGGCTACTTCAATCCCTGAAATACTTCCCGGAACTTCAATATCTAAAACATAAATCTTTTTACAGCTTTTGTCTTGAATGACTTGTTCAAAATCTTCATCAAATTTAGAGAAACATTTTATACTCGTTCCTCCCATCATATTACCAATGGAATCGATAATACTTTTACTTTTTTCCATGAACAAATCATGATCATCATATAAAATGAACATCACTCTATCCTCCCCTATTTTACTTTTTTATGATAGCATGATTCGACATTATTTGCAATAAATTAAAACGAAAAAGAGCAATTTAAAGCTCTTTTTTATTTTACTATTAGCAAATTTTTGTTCAAAGGACTATTTTTCATCAAAAACTTCGGTGGCGATTCGATTTACAATTCTCTTGTCCTTAAAGAAGGGTAGATAAGATTGAAGTTTTCTCTTATTGAGTAGATTTTTTAATTTTCTATAACTTTGTATAATCTCTTCATATACTTCATAATCAATATTTGTCTTATTACGAACCACTTCTATAAGTAAACGTTCTATATCGAAGGTTTTTATTTTGACTCCTTCAAACTTTAATATATTTATACCAAGATTATATAAGTCATCACTCATAAATATTTGTTTTAAATTTTCTTTTTTTATTTTTCTATCTTTTTGTTTTGTAGCAATCACATAGGGCATTTTATTTTCCTTTAAAAAACCATAACAATAACACGCTGTCCATAAATCAATGATTGCATTGGGATGTTTTTTTACAATATACTCAAAATAGTTAATCTCTTTTTTTGTGGAATATACACCTTTTTCAATGAAATAAAGTTTTCCCTCTTTCATCAATCTTTTTACATGATAATCCTTATAACCACGCTTTATAAAATCACTATGCATATAAATCATAATTCCACCCCTAAATCATTATAATTCTTTTAGTAGAAAATTGCAAGTTCTACCGACACATAGTAAGTCATGTTCTCACTGGTTATCTTTTTTGAAAGATTATTGACAAAAGACAAACAATATATTTTTCTATTAAACACCTACTTGTCCATAGAATTTTTTATATACATATTTTCTAAGCCAATCTGCAGGAATAACGGTAAGTGCTAGAAGAAGCATAAATTGAAGTTCAAAGAAAGTAAGTCCAGTCGTCCTAAATACAGAACCTCCAAAATAAATAAGTAAAATTTGAACAAAAGCGATAAAACCAATAATTCCTAAAAAAACTTTATTTTTTAATATTCCTGCTGTTATATTGATTCGACTTGTTCTAGCATTAAAACTATTAAACACATCAATAAAAATGAATAGTCCAAAGAAAGCGGTCATCAATCGTT
Source organism: uncultured Bacilli bacterium (assembly GCA_910578745.1). Lineage (GTDB taxonomy): Bacteria > Bacillota_I > Bacilli_A > RF39 > UBA660 > CATOJL01. The sequence goes on along the minus strand of CAJTSN010000007.1, from coordinate 24,696 downwards.
CTTCACTTTGATAAATCGTTCTTAAAATTGGTGCTTTCAAGAAGAAGAAACATAAAATAGCGCTATAAATACTTGTCCATAAAATAGAGCTAAGCATGTATTTATTAATAATAGATTCTGTCTTCTTCTTAGGATGTTCCTTCATGTATTCTAACATAGGAGGCTCAAAGGCAAAGGCAAGTCCAGCGAGTGTATCCATCACCATATTAATCCAAAGCATTTGTACTACAGTTACTGGTGTATCAATTCCAATAAATGGTCCTATGATTGATAAACTTAAAGCACAAAAGTTAATACTTAATTGGACAATAATGAATTTACGAATACTTTTAAATATAGTTCTTCCAAATAAAATCGCTTTTGCAATCGATAAGAAATTATCATCTAATATAACAATATCACTTGCTTCTTTAGAAACTTCCGTTCCACTTCCCATCGCAAACCCAACATCCGCCTTTTTTAGAGCTGGTGCATCGTTTACCCCATCTCCTGTCATTCCTACTACTAAATCCATTTCCTTTGATAATTTAACAAGTCTACTTTTATCTAAAGGAAGAGCTCGAGCTAAGACCCTTAAATTAGGAATACATTTCTTTACCTCTTCATCTGTCATTTTATTCAATTCTTCACTCGTTAAAACTAAATCATGATCCGATTCTATAATATGGGTTTCCCTCGCAATAGAAACAGCAGTCTCTTTATTATCTCCTGTAATCATGACCACTTGAATATGTGCATCTTTGACTAAATCAACCCCTGTAATCGCTTCTTTTCGAACCTCATCCTTAATCAAAATAAGACCTAGAAAGCAAGAGCCAGTAATTCCATTTGATAATGTATGGTTTTCATCGATCGCGAGCGCTAAAACACGGATTCCTTTTTTTGTATAATTTTCAACCTGCTTTTTTATTTTCTCTTTATCCTTAAAAATATGTTTCATTCCAAAATCATCATAACATTCTGTTGCAGCATCAATAATTTTCTCAGGTGCCCCCTTAATATACTTCTTTTTTCCTAAAATGTCAGCCACTGTATAAGAATATTTATTTTTACTATCAAAAGGTGTTTCTTTTATTTTTTGATATTTCAGTGTTTTGTCTGTCGTTAAAAACTGAAGTAATGCTTTATCCGTAATATTGCCTCCAATATATTTTCCATCTGAAAATACACATTCATTATTATATAAAAGACTATTTTTTAAGTTTTCATACATTTTTGAATATTTTTTTACTTCTACTTCTGTGTAAAACTCTTTTAAAGAAGGAGACACGTAGCCTACGACTTCTAATTTTCCTTTGGTAAGTGTACCTGTTTTATCTGTATATAGAATGTTTAAACTTCCTGCAGTTTCAATGCCCACTAGTTTTCGCACCAATACATTATTTTTAAGCATTCTCTTCATATTTGATGAAAGAACTAAGGTGATCATCATAGGAAGTCCTTCAGGGACTGCAACGACAATAACCGTTACACAAAGCGTTAATGCATAGAGAATATGTCCAAGCATAAATCTAAAATCAGTCACACATTCAGCGATTTTAGAAAATTCAAATTGATTTTGAATGACTATCGTTGAAAAAAGATAAGAAAAGGAAACTAAAAATGCTCCTACATATCCAATTTTACTAATCGTTTTAGCTAACCCAGCCAGTCTTAATTTTAATGGACTATCCCCTGTTTTTTCTGAAAGCTCTAAAGCAAGCTTTCCATACATTGTACTACTTCCTACACTAGTTACAATCATCATACCTTCTTTAGAGTAAACAACGGTTCCACGATATAGTTTATTTTTATCTTCTAAAAGATTTGTCTGTGGTTCTTTATAAATTTCTCGTGCTTCCCCATTTAAAGAAGATTCATCTACACTAAGATTCCCTTTTACCAAAATGCCATCTGCTGGTATTTTATCTCCAGCTGATAATAAGACAATATCTCCAACGACAACCTCTTCTACTTTTATTTCTTCTACTTTTCCATTTCTTTTTACTCTGCATTTTATTTTAGCGGCTTCTTTTTGCAATTTAACAAAAGATTTTTCGCTTCCATACTCAGAAATCGTTGATATAAAAGAAGCAACAAAAATAGCAATCACAATTCCAACCGTTTCATACCAATCAAAATCTTGCATAAGAAAAAGGATTTTGATGCCTAAAGCAATCAATAAAATACGAATAATAGGATCTCCTAAACTTTCTAAAAATTTACTTAAAAAAGTAGTCCCTTTTGCTTCCGTAATCTCATTCGTTCCGTTTTCTTTGCGACTTTTCTCTACTTCTTCATCTGTTAGTCCAAATTGTAATGTGTTTTTATTCATATTTCTCCTTACACTATATAAAAACTGTTACAAGAGAGAATTTGTATTTTTTACGTTCTTATATAGATTTTCCCCTTTACTAGATTTTCTCTCTTATACTTTAAATATATTAAGGGAGTTTATAAGTAGAAATAAATTCTATCGACAAAAACAATGCTTTCATAACACCATTAAAAGAAAGAATCAATTCTTTTATTTTTAACCACATACTTGTTTTTCTAATTTGATGTCTACACATATAAGGTAGCAATAAATAAAAAAACTTCTAAAAAAACAATTCAAATTTATGCAATAAAAAAACTGTACAACACAGTTTTTACTCCTATCTGTTTTCCATACAGACATCTAAATCAAGATGGATTGATTCTAAGAAGGATTTAAATTCCTTGTTTGTATCGTATAAGGTATACCTTTTTCCTTCTTTATCCCATAGATAATATGGGCCTAAATGATCAGGAATAGCTGGTTCTTTTAAAGATTGCATGAACTTATCCATTGAATACGCATATGTTCCTTGTTTAAACTTCCATTCTTCTGTCGTACTATCATATCCATAAATGTATTTATAACGATTATCACTATAAACAAGCAATGTGACTGTCTCACAGTCAAGACGATTAGAAGAAATTTCAAATAGTTTCCGTTCATCTATAGCATCAAAATAGATTTGATTACCAGTAAGAATCGCCATGATCATACTCTGTTCTTTTTCTGATAAGTTTCTTGGATAAAGTTCCACTTCTTTTTCCTCTATTTTTGAAAAATACTCTTGAATAAATCTTTTTACATTTTCCTTATTTTCGGCGGAAAAATTTGGAGTATACTTCTCCTTCTTAGGCAAGGCTCCATTCATACAATCCGTAGTACTACAAAGAGGCTGTTCTTCTACATATATATTGTATTCTTCGCTAATATATATATCATATTGTGTACCTGGAATTGCATCATCATGGTATACCATTTTGTATAAATATTCTTTTTTGGGTTGCCTAAATTTCATGAACAGAAACATAGCTAATCCTACTAAAGTGAGAAATACAATTCCTACTATAATATATTTTCTTTTCATTCGTGCCTCCTAAAAGCGATACAAAATGTCAAATCTCTTTAACCAATTTCATCTTCATAAATTATTTATGCTATTTCACAATAATCGATGAAGCGACCCATCTTGTTTCATGAGAACCTCCACCATCTATCGGATCATTGATATAACAATATTTATTTGTACAATGACTTTGGAGTTCTTTTGTTGTTAAAAATTGCTTTGCTTTTTCTTCAGGGAATACCATGACACTTGAAGTTCCTCCATCTAAGTTCGCAGCATTATAAGCTCCATATTTTTCCATAATCTCTGTTAAATCGACCATATCTGCTCCCGGGTATTTTAATTTTCTACCATCAATTACTAATAACAAAACAATTCCATCTTTTCTTTGTCCAATCGCAGTTCTTGGAGCTGTTCCCCAACCGCCATTTCCTTTTATGAATGATTTTTGTCCATTCACAATTAAGAATGGTCCAAATGTAACGGAATCTCGTACTCCTTTTGCTAAAGCCTCCTTAGAGGTCATTTTTCCTAATATTAACTTATTCTCTTTTGTAAAACCAATTAATCCTCCAGATTTTGAATAAGGTCTGTCAGAGACAACTTTTCCATTTTGAATAACAATTCCTTGTGGAGTTCCTCCGTTACTACTATAATTTGGATCAATAAATCCACCACCATTAATAGCGAGTAATGCCTTATTATCCGCAGCCATATCGGTTACATATTGCCCTTTTACATTTAAGTATTTTGTCGTAGCGACTTTTATTCTTGCTGGGTCATATACAACAACCATATGTCCCTTATACCCACTTCCTTCAATGTCAATGACTTTATAAATATCATTTCCCTTATCTTTCGTTAAAATTTCTTTTTCATATTCATTGGCATATGTAGTTGCATCAAAGTCTAGATTTCCTACACTGATTAAGTTTAAATCTGTATCTTCACCACTTTCAATAATCGTATTTTGATCTAAAACACTTTCAATCGTTTCACTATCATAAAACCATGTAGCAAAATACTGGTGTGTCATAGTCGTCATTGCTGTTGGAATTAACCAATCTCGAAATCCTTTATTTGGACCATACATAATAAAGGAAAAAGTTCCACAACCCACAATATAGAAAAACATAAATATCGAAAAAAGAATTTTAAAAACTTTACTTTTAGCTGGAAGTTTATTTTCTTTCTTTGCATGTAAGACGATTCCACCAATAAATAAGAGCATAAATAAGAAAAAAAGAACATATAAAATGGATAAAAAAGATTTACTGATTAAAGTATTACTATGAAGTCCTATCAAAATAAGTACAAAAAGAGAAGGAAGAAAGAGTAAAGATAAGATGATTAAGTTCGCACCCTTTCTTTTTTCTTTTTTTTCCTCCGGTATTTCAATAATCTCTGTCTTTCCTTCTGTATCTAAAATAGGCATTTCCACATAAGAAAGTATTTCTTCCTGTTTTTTTTCTTGTGTTTGTGAAAAAGTAGAAAAACTACGATCTAAAAACATCTCTTCATTTAATAAAAAGCTATTCGTATCCTCTATTTTATCCTCACTTTTTTCTTTAATGTAAGGTTCAAATGGATTTTTCTCTTTCATAAAACTCACCTCTTATTCCACATACTTTGATGTAAATTTTTCAATTGTTTTATATTTTGAATTTTCTTTCGTCCAAGCGTTATAATTTTCAACTAACGTATTGAATCTTTTTATATCTTTCTGAAATACTTGAACAGCGCTTTCATAACTAATTTGATAAGAGTTACATTTTTGTATTACCTCATTATCGGTATAAGTAAAAGCACATTTTTCTTTTAAATGATTTCCTGTTTCTATAATTCTTCCAATAATTAAATCATACTCATTTAAAATGTTTACAATTGCCTTATTTTTCTCTTGAACGTTTGTATAATAAAGAGTACTCATTATAGAATCATACTCTTCTTTCTTTTTGTTGAAGGAAGAAGCATTCTCATTCAATTCATCATATAATAAATGAATTTCTTCCATATCTTTTTTTACTTTCTCATTTTCGCTTTTCATTGCATCAAATAATTTAAAAATACCAAAAGTAATTCCTATACATACGATTAAAAAAATAAAAATGATTAGAATTATATTTCTTTTTTTCACACAACTCACATCCTCATATTCGTAATTAGTATACCAAATTTTACTCTCATCATCAAGAGATAGAAATCAATTTCTGGGGAAGAAAAAATATCTATTCCTAGATATTCAATTGTGCATTCATGATCTCTTTATATTGATTTACACCCGGTTGATTTGCATAATTATTCCCATCCATATAAGCGCCAAGAGTGCTCACAATGGAAAAAAATGCGTATAAATATCCCATATTGTATGGATTGATTTCATCGATTGTAATAATTCCTGTATATCGACCAGCGGCATGATGGGCCATAGCAACACTTTTTAATGCAATACTATTCATCGTATCCATATAACGATTGTATTTTTCAACATAGAAATCACTATTTCTTTCCACATCAATACTTGTTTCAAAAGAAATAGGAGTTCCTTCTTGCAAATACTGTCCCAAAGAATGCAATTTTCCAGTATTCACCATAGAAATAGGGAATATACCTTTTTTAAATTTTCCTTGTGTTTCAGCAAAAATTTGCTGTATCCATTCGGTGAATGACTCTAATTTTGGTTCATATACATTAAATACTTCTACATATTTTCCCTTACTATACATGTGTTGTCGAACCGCTAAATACTTATAGTAATCTCTTCGATTTTGTTTCGCACTTCTCGCTCCATCTAAAATACTTCGAATGTCAATCCCTGCCACACAAATAGGAAAAAGGCCCACGGTCGTTAACGTTGAAAATCTTCCACCTACATTTGATGGAAAAACAAATCTTTTACAACCAATTCTTTTTGCCATCTCTAATAAATGTCCATTCTCTTTATCAGTTGTAACAATGATTCTTTCCCGAATTTCTTCTTCATTATATCTTGTTTTTAAAGATTTATATAAAGCTTCAAAAGTTACCATCGTCTCTAAAGTATTTCCTGACTTTGAAATGACATTTAATACGACTTCTTTATCATGCATATAGTCAATTAAAGATTGTAAATACTCACCTGATAAAGAATTTCCTGCGTAAACAATTTCAGGATCATTTTTCTTAAAATAAGGAGTCAAAGCATCGATTATTCCTTTTGCTCCTAAATAAGAACCTCCCACACCAATAACAATAAACAATTCTGCTTTACTTCGTACATAAGCCGCTGTCGTTTCAATATCAATGACCTCTTCATCCGAAAGGAGCGCATCAAATTGATACCAATCATTTAAATTATTTTCTCTTAAAAAATCATTCCGTGCACGATCTACACTATTACTATATGCAATAAAGGTTTCTGTGTTTACTTCCCCTTCTAAATAGGTTTCAAAATCAAATTTTATCATTTTGACTTCCTTTCCACTATGTTCTAAAAGAAGATTCTTCGAATTTCCTCCTTCGCAGGATAAGAAATACTTTCTAATTTTTCTTCAAATTTTTTTCGATCATAGATACATTTTTTTCTATATATACTAAAATCCTCTCCATCAAATTCAAATATGGTATAGGTTGCAATATTATCTTTTGTACAACCTACACTACTTAAATTGACATATACGCGTTCATTTTCGCCCTTATAAAAATCATCTTGATGAAAATGTCCTATAAACGTAAAATCATTAGCATAATTTCGAAAAACTCTCTTTACATGTTCCTCTGTTAGTTTTTTTGGAACGTAAAAATCATTTTCTACTTTATCAAAAGGGTAATGCATAAAAGCAATTTTCTGATCATTTAATGTCATCTCTAAGCATATATCTAATTTTTGTAAATACTCTTTATGTGATAAATCAAGTTGAGAAGCAATCCATGCATGATGTGCTCTTTCATCAATCGTCATTTGTTTTTCATTATGTGTTCCATTTAAGTAATATCGTTCATGATTTCCTAATACTAATTTGATATGATTCTCTCGAATTAAGTCAAGGCATTCTTTTGGATTCGGTCCAAGACCAATCACATCACCTAAACAAATAACTTCATCAAAATCGATTTTTTCAATACTAGTGAGAATTGCTTCTAAAGCTTCCTTATTGCCATGGACATCAGAAAAAATAGCAATTCTAAACATATCATCACGCTACTTTCTACTATAACTTATTTTATCAAATCGTTCACATAAAATCTATCAGTTTCTTAAAATTTGTACGAAATTTGTCAAATTTTAGAATAAAAAAGAAAAAAAAGAGCCTTCTCTTTTTCATTTCAACTTTTTAATGATCTAATAGTTTTAAGTTATTTAATAAAATTCCTGTCCCTTCCGCAACACAAGTAAGGGGTGAAGAGGCCACGATGACTGGAACCTTTAATTCTTGTTGTAATAACTTATCAATACCATGAATTAAAGCTCCTCCTCCAGTTAAAACAACGCCTTTTCCAATAATATCTGCAGACAGTTCAGGCGGTGTACTTTCCAAAACGGTCTTGGCTGTATGCACAATAATGTAGGCACTTTCCCTTAAGGCCTCTTCAATTTCATCAGAACAAATCGTAATTGTATGTGGTAAGCCAGTTACTAAATCTCTTCCTCGAACCATCATTTTCTCTTTTTTAGAACCACTATACACCGTTCCTATTTGTAACTTAATCTCTTCTGCCGTTCTATCCCCAATGAGTAATTTATATTTTTCTTTAATATATTTTTCAATGTCAGCGTCAAAAACATTTCCTGCTATTTTAATAGAAGAAGAAGTTACTATATCCCCCATCGATAAAATAGCAATGTCCGTTGTTCCACCTCCAATATCAATCACCATATTTCCACTTGGAAGAGAAATATCAAGACCAGCGCCTACAGCGGCCACTTTGGGTTCCTCTTCGATATAGACCCTTCGAGCGCCTGTTCTTTCTGCCGCTTCTTTAATTGCATTTTTCTCCACTTGTGTAATATTAGAAGGACAACAAATTAAAATACGAGGTTTCGATAGAATTCCTTTTCCATTCACTTCACGTATAAAGTGATTTAACATAATCTCCGTCGTTTCAAAGTCGGCAATTACACCATCTTTCATCGGACGAATGGCTTCCACTTTACCGGGTGTTCTTCCAAGCATTTCTCTCGCTTTCATTCCAACTGCTAAGGGTTTTCTACTATCCATATCAATGGCTACAACACTTGGTTCATTGAGTACAATTCCTTCTCCTTTAATATAAATCAATACATTGGCTGTTCCTAAATCAATTCCTATATCTTTTGCGAACATAATTCCTCCATTACTTTTGATATTTTCGTCTTGTAGATTCGCCTCCACGTATATGTCTTATATCTGTATGAAACTTTAAAATATCATCTACTTTTTTATATTTTATTTTATCAATTTTAAGAAGACGTTCATGTAAATCTTTATGTACTGTACTTTTTGATACATGAAACATCTTGGCGATTTCTCTAATAGTATACCCAGTTTCCATAATAACTTGCGCTTCTTTAAGCACTCTTGCATTTATATAATTCAAACGTATTTCCCCCTTAGTTCATTATATAAATGTCCATTTGTTTTATACCAAAAAAAGGGATTAACCCTTTATTTCAGCAATTGATTTATCATAACTTAAAAGTGGATTTATATTTTTACTATCTAAAACAAGTTCATAATAAAGTCCATTTTCTACATCTTTAAATAGATTGGCATTCCCACTTTTTGCTATGACTGTTCCCCCTTCTACTATATCATTCACTTTGACACGTACATCCGATACACTTTCATAATTACTTACAAAACCATTTTCATGTGTAATTTGAATGATATTTCCAAGCAACTCATCTTCTGTAACGGCGGTTACGGTTCCACCATAGGTTGCAACAACATCAAATGGTTCATTGCTTGCATATTCAATTCCAGTACTTTGCATATATGTATTTTCATAATATATGATGGCACTTTCCTGATTTTCTTCTGTATCATCATAGAAGTGTTTATTGATTGTCACATTTTCAGCTACAAAAGGTTTTATAAATACTTTATCCTTTGTATTGGTTTCCCGAATAACGCTTACGGTATCATCAAAGATTACTTTTGATACATAAGTTGGTGGAATTTCTTCACTTTTAAATGTTTGTTTTGACTTCATACTCATCACATAAAGAGATGTTAGAATAAGTGCGAAAGCAATTCCATACATCGCATACACAACTGGTCGTTTTAATCTTCTTCCTTCCATTTTTTCACCTCTATTTTAAGTGTGAGCCGGAAAAAAATTTTTATACTTTTTTTTAACTTATTTTTTGAATTTCAACTCCTTGATAATAATATTTTAAAATTTTATCATATGTATATCCTTTATTAGAAAGAGCAAGCGCTCCATACTGACTCATGCCAACGCCATGCCCATATCCCGTTGTTTTAATTAAAACATTTGTTCCATTTACTATAAATTCAAAATAAGTAGAACGAATACCTAAAAGTTTTCTTACCTCAGTTCCTTTATATTCTTCCCCATTAATCCTTATTTTTTTTACACTTCCAGCTTGTGTTCTTTCTAGAACCTTATATTCCAACTGTTTTGCGTATGGAAGGGATAATTTTGTATAAAAGTCACTTAAACTCATTTCAACCTCTTTTTTAAAAACAGGAGAAACTTCCTCATCAAAAGAAGAATCCACACTTTTCAAATAGGGAAGAGCTTTTGTAAATACTTCTTCGCTATTTTCTGTATGACCATTGCTTGTTGAAAAAAAGAATACTTCTATCACTTTTCCATCATAAGTTAAATATTCTCTTTCTGTTTCTTTTACAATTTTTTTTAATTTTTTTATATTTTCATCATATTTTTCTTTCCATTTATTTTTAAGTTCCTCAAGATCTTGATAGACTTGATTATCAATCGTATCAACTACGTCATACTCTTTATCCTTATTATTGTCCATTTTTCGAATCACATACGTTCTAGCACACACCGCTTGTGCTTTTAAAGCTTCATCTGAAAAGGAAATAGGCATTTCTCCAGATACAACCCCAACAACATAATCTTCTAGTGGAACTTCTTCTATTGTATCTTTGCTTACACGTTTCACACGAACTATCTTATCTTCGATGGAAGAACCATTATGAATAATAGAACCATTTTTTTTAGGCTCTTTTTCTCTCAACAATAAGAAAATAATGCCTGTTGGTACTAATAAAACGACGAGAAAGAAAAAGAATATTTTTTTCATAGTCATCACCTCTTATTAGCATAAAATAAAAAGAACAAATTACTTGTCCTTTTTTGTTGTTTCTTTTAACAATTCACAAATTTCTTCTAAAATAAGTACTTCCTCTGGCTTTTTAGGTGGTTCTTTCTTCTCTTCCTCTTTTCTTCGATGGCTTAACTTTGCAAGAACTTTCATCATAAAGAAAATGCTTGCCGCAATGATTAAAAAGTCAAGAATCGACTGAATAAAAATTCCATAAGAAATAACAGCATCTCTCACCTTAAAAGTTAAATTAGAAAAGTCAATACCTCCAATTAATACACCAATTATTGGCATTAAAATGTTATCAACTAATGAAGATACAATTTTCCCAAAAGCAGAACCAATAATTACACCTACGGCCATATCAACAACATTTCCACGTGAAATAAACGTTTTAAATTCTTTAAACATACTTCCTCCTACACAAATTTAGAATACATATAAAAATCATAAAAGAAATTGACAACAAGATAAGAAATAGAAATTGCTACCATTAAATAGAGCAATCTTGCTTGATAATATCTATTTTTTTTAAATTTTCCTTCTATATTTAAGCTATCAAGTGCCCAAATCGCCAAAGGAACAACGAATATATAAAGAATCGTCTTAACGTTCATCTTCAAGTGCCTCTAGCATTTTTCTTCTTCGAATGTGTCTTTCATCCATAGATACTTCTGTTTTTAAAAAGACATTCACAATTTTTTTGACTTCACTTACTTCCATTTCACTAGATAAAGCAAGTACATTGGCGTCATTATCCATTCTAGTCATTTTTGCCTCATCAATAGTATTTGCTTTCGCACAGCGGATACCCTTTATTTTGTTTGCAGCGATTGACATACCAATTCCTGTACCACAAATAAGAATTCCTAAGTCATCCATTTCAAGATGTTTTGAAAGTTCTTTTGCATAAATAGGATAATCGACAGAATCTAATGTATCTGTTCCTACATTATAAACAGAGTACCCCTCTTCTTTTAAGAAAGATAAAAGTTTGTTTTTTAACTCTACACCTCTATGGTCATTTGCAATTACAATTTTCATTTTATCACCTTCCTATTTATTTTAGCACAACAAATGGAAAACGCCAATAGAGCTTTCCTTCATTTATCACTACATATTCGTTACTACAAATCATTTTTTATCTGTTACAACTATACATACAAACAAAAAAATAAGACTTTTTTCTTATTTTTCTGTTTTTTGTGAAAATCCATATTTTTGGTTAAACTTTTCAATACGTCCTTTTTGTGTTGTAGCTGTTTGTTTTCCTGTATAAAAAGGATGACATTTATTACAACTTTCAATATGTAATTGGTCTTTTGTCGACTTTACTGTAAACGTATTTCCACAAGAACATGTAACTTGCATATCTTTATATTCTGGATGAATACCTTTTTTCATACACTAATCTCCTTCCGCCATGACAAGGTCTGTCATAGAAATTTAATTACTTACATAGTATAACAAGCTTTTTTATAAAATGCAAGCTTTTATGTGAAAGAAAAGCACTACAAACTGTAGCGCTAATTATTATCTGAACTACCAAATAGTCTTAATAAATCTAAGAATATATTAATGAAATCTAAGTATAAGTTCAGTGCTCCATAAATTGCCAAGTTATCAGCGGATGGATTTTGTTCATATATTGTTTTTACTTTTTGGACATCATAAGCTATATAACCTACAAAAACCAAAATACTAATACTACATAGGACCATATCAAAGGTTCCATTATCAACAAATATATTAATAATTCCTGCAATGATAATTCCAAGTAAAGCCATCAATAAATAGGTTCCAAATTTAGATAAATCCATTTTTGTTTTAGCCCCTATAATAGCAAAGACAAACATAATGATAGATGTAATTAAAAATACAGCTATAATAGATGTAATCTTATAGACTACAAAGACAGCGGAGAAGGTTAAACCTGTTAAAAAAGAATAAAAGATAAACCCAAATTTAGCTGCCGTAGGGGACATTTTTTGCATTCTCGCCGATAAAACAATAACGGTTACAAACTCAGCAATGATTAAAATCCAATACCCTCCATCAGAAAATATAAATTCTAATGCATCAACACTATTTGAGACCAAAACGCCTGTTGCAAATGTAACCATAAGTCCTACAAACATCCATAAAAAGACTTTTGATAAAAAATTTGATACTGTCACTTTCTCACCTCTCTATTTAATATAGCACACTTTTACGAAAAAGTAAATTTATTTAAAACACTGGATTGGATATTTGCTATATTTTTATTCTTGTTTAAATAAGTTTCATTTGGAATATAAGTAACGCCCTCTTTTTTACATATTTTTTCTAATTTTTCATTTAAATAGGTGATATAGCCTTTGTCTTTTTCAAGTTCATAATAATATCCTATAAAAAAGACTTTCTCTTTACTATATTTTTTTATTTCTTCTAAGAGAGTTTCTATATCCAATAGTAAAGTATCCATATAGTTATAAATATCTTCTGGATACTTTTTAGAAAGGCCATAGGAAACTTCATTCATACCTACAAACAAAGTAATAATATCTGCCTTAATCAGTGCATTTTGAATGGTTTGCTTTTTATGATCTACATAGATATAATCATTTTCACGGATCATTTGTATTAAATCGGTTATTCTTAAATCTTCATATCGAAACTCTACAAATTTTTCTAATTTTTCCTTTTTCTCAATTTCATTTCTTATAGGATAGGAATATTCAACACTATCATAAATGTCCTGAATATTGACATAATAGATGCTTTTATCTTTTAGTTTTATATAAATCATGAAAATAATGAAAGCAACTAAGAGAAGAACAATTAGACTTTTCTTTTTCATAAAACACCTCACAAAAAAAGTAGATTACTATCTACTTTTATTCTATTTCTTGTATACTTATTTTAGCACCTACATGTATCAATTTCTCAACAATATTTTCATATCCTCTTAAAACATGCTCAATTCCTTCAATCGTTGTTACTCCCTCAGCAACTAGGCCAGCTAGAATGAGAGAAGCTCCCGCACGTAAATCGGTCGCTACAACATGCCTAGCATGAAAAATGGTTGGTCCTTCTATCTGGGCTACCTTATCAAGCACTTTTATTTTGCAACCCATTTCCTGTAAATAAGGAACATGCATATAACGATTTTCAAAAATCGTTTCATTTATAGTAGACGTCCCATGCGCTAAAGCCAAAAGTGGTGTAAACGGTTGTTGTAAATCCGTGGGAAACCCGGGAAATACATCTGTTTTTATATCCGTAGGTTGGTAGTGTTCAACACTTTGAATACAAATATAATCTTCTCCTATTTCTAACTTCGCACCCATTTCTTCTAATTTTTTTGTTAAAGAGACAATGTGCTCTGGTACTAAATTTCTTACTTTCAAATGATCAGCACATAAGGCGCCTGCAATGACATAAGTACCTGCTTCAATATAATCAGGAACTACTTTTATTTGGGCATTTCCTAAGGTACTCACCCCTTCGATTTGAATTTCGTTACTTCCAGCACCTGTTACTTTCGCACCCATTTTGTTTAATAATTCCGCAACATTAACCACATGGGGTTCTTTAGCAGCATTATGAATCGTTGTTACACCCTTTGCATAAGTAGCTGCTAGCATAATATTAATGGTAGCCCCAACACTTGCAATATCAAAATAAATGTCATTTCCAATTAATTCATCGGCCTTTACGATATATTTATTTCCTTCTACTGTGACTTTTGCACCTAATTTTTCAAAACCCTCTAAATGAAAATTAATTGGCCTTTTTCCAATCGAACAACCTCCCGGAAAATACATTTCTACATGTTTATATTTTCCAAGTAATGCACCCATAAAATAATAAGATGCTCGAAGGCGCTTTGAAATTTGTTCTGGTATTTCTTTATTTTGTACATTGGTACAATCAATTTTCATTGATTTATCTTTTCTAATCACTTTTGCACCTAAAAATACAAGTATTTCTATTAGGGCATCTATATCTGAAATTTCTGGAACATTGTCAAGTTCAATAATTCCATTTGTAAGAAGAGAGGCAGGTACTAAGGCAACAGCACTATTTTTAGAACCACTAATTTCAATTACCCCTGTTAATTTGTGGCCTCCCTCCAATATCATTTGTTTCATAAAACCTCCTGTTATGCTTTTTGATTACTAGCTAACAAATGAATTTTCGCACATATCGCTTTTTTCATTTGTTCTTCTCCCGCTTTGATTACTTTCCGTGGATCATATACGGTTTTGTTCTCCTCTAAAAATTTTCTTACGGCACTCGTCCATTCCATTTGTAATTCTGTATTAATATTTAACTTAGTAATACCAACATCAATTGCCTTTTTTATTTTTTCATCATCAATCCCTGAACCTCCATGTAACACAAGAGGTAAATTGGTACGTTCTTTAATTTCTGCCATTTTGTCAAAATCTAATTTAGGTTCCCCTTTATATGGACCATGCACACTTCCTAAAGCGGGAGCAATGGTATCAATCCCGGTTTCACTAGCTAACAAACAAGCATCTTCTACTTTAGCATATGCAAGTTCATCGAGGACGCCATCTTCTTCCCCACCAATATGCCCAATTTCTGCTTCGACGGTTACATTTCTCTCATGGGCATACGATACAACTTCTTTTGTTATTTTTATATTTTCTTCTAAAGAATACTTTGATGCATCAATCATAACAGAAGTAAATCCACTATCGATGGCCTCTTTGCATGTTGAAACACTGCTTCCATGATCTAAATGTAAACATACAGGAACTGTAATCGAAAGCGCTTCATCTAAAGCTTTTACCATATTGGATACAACTTGAAACCCTCCCATATATTTGCTTGCTCCCTCAGATACACCCAAAATCACAGGGCTTTTTTCTTTTTCACATTCTTCTAGAATAAATCTTGTCCATTCTAAATTATTAATATTAAAATGAGGTATGGCATAATGCCCTTCTTTGGCCTCTTCTAACATTTTTTTACTATTTACAAGCACTCTATCCTCTCCTATCCTAGGATTATTATATCATATCTTAAGAAAAACGTTAACCAAATCATTTAAATAGGTAAAATATACCAATTAAAATCAACATCATTCCTCCAAATAAGGTGGCTGTTTTTCCTAATTTATGATTAATTGTTTTTCCTAATTTTAATCCTAGGTAAGTAAATAAACCACTAGAACCCATAAAAATCAAAGAACATACCACTGGAATTTCATAAATACTTCGAAGACCTAACCCTACTGAAAAACTATCTATGCTAACGGCAAGACCAAATAATAAAAGTTCAATGACATTCATTATCTTGATCTCTCTATTTTCATTAAAAGAAGAAATGATCATTTGAACACCAATAATGCTAAGTACAAGCAAAACAATGATATCTGGAGAAATAGGAACTACTTTTAGTATCCAATACCCTATATACATTCCTATCAAAGGCATAAAGAAATGATACAACCCTACTATAATAGATAGTAAATAAATATCTCGCTTTGAAAGTCCAAGGGTTCCATAAGCTAAAGACAAACTAAAAGCATCCATGCTTAAACTAACAGCAATTAAAATAACCGTGATTAAGTCCATAAAAAGACCTCCCACCTTAGTATATGATGGGAGGACAAGTTATAGTATTTTTTTGAACTTTCTTTTTTGAAAATAACCGGGATTCAATTCTAAGTCATGTGCAATTTGATAAGTTTCTTCTAAATTTTTTCCTATATTTTGAATATCATTTGCATGAGTCCCTATCGTAACCATTTCGCCACCTAATTTTTTATATCGTTTTAATAAATCATAAGATGGAAATGTAGAAAAGTTATCTTTTCTTTGAACACCTGATGTAATTTCCAATAAAACATTTCGATGAATCATTTCTCTTAACAACGTATCAATTAATGAATCATTACAGTATCTATAGCCATAATAAGTATGAATTAAACCAAGATGTGACAAGACATCAATTTTTCCACTTTCAACAGCATACAGATTTTTACAATAGTAATCATCATAAGCTTTTTTTATTTCTTCTTCTTTTTGCAATCCCTTATCAAAATCATCTACTATTCCTACAATCATATCCATAGGAAAGCTTGCATAGAACTCGAATTCTTCTCCTCTTTCATAGGGTTGTGAAACTTGAATCCCATTTAGTAATGTTATTTCATTTCTCATTCTTTGTAGCTCCATAATTTCAGCTCTATGTTTTAGAGCATCTCTACATGAGGAGGTTGTACGCAACACGCCATCTGTCTTTTCAATACAATCAAGAATTGAAAGAACTTGAATGTCCTTTTTGACGGCTTGATTTACGATGTCCTCTAAACCTTGTTCTTTACCCTTAGAAATAGGGCCATTTAAATATATATCACTCTTTTTCATAATATCACCATAGGACATTATATGAAATTTATAAATATTTTTCAATCAATTCTTGAATAAAAAATTTATATTCTTTCTCATCCGTATCTGTTTCATCGGCTTCCATGACACAAAGTGGAGGGAAAAGAACACACCACCAATTTTTTCCTTTGCCTTCTCCTAAAGTAACAAGAATGGATTCATAATAGCCTTCTTCATAAGTGACTCCCTTATATTTTTTTTCAGGAAAATAGTTAAGTCCATATTTTAATTCATAAGAAAGTGGATATTTTTCTTCAGTTAAAACCCGTTTCACATCTTTATCAAGTAAGTCAATATTATCATTGATAATTTTTCTCGCCTCATCAATTCCTGTTGTATTTTTCAAAAGTTCATATATTTTATCTTGAATACTATCCGTTACTTTAAATTTTGTTTTCTGGTCAATTTCTTTATCTGAATTTGCAACGACACGTAAACGAATTGCTTCTTTTGGAATTAAAAGATCCTCTGATTTTACCCGATAAACGCCTCCTACAAAAAATAAAATAAGTATTGAAAGTATTACAATTTGTTTCATAAAAAATCATCTCCTATTTCATAGTGAGACGATAAAAATATTTTATACAAAAATTTTTTAATTTTCTCTAATATGTATCAATGTCCTATTTTCTATCCTAGATTTAAGTATAGAGGATTCTTCTATAAAATGTCAATAATATTTTTTTCTATTTTGTAAAGTATTTATCCGAAATAATGTACAATTTTCATTCACAAACAATACTTTCAAGGACCAAGCTTGCTTACGAGAAATGTCAAAAATCTTCCTTTTGATACCACACATAATAGTATTGCACCTTTAACAGTCATCGTTGATTTTATAAATTTACTAGTATAATCCTTATATCCATAATACTACAAATCGATGCATTCTCTATGTACTCACTTGTAATAGCGGTATGTGCTTTTGAGACACTCCTATTGAACTTTGCCTCACTTCTTTGTTTCCGCATCTCTTACTTTACACTTTTTTTATTTTTGACTTAATTTTTTCCTCTTTTTTCGTTATAATAAAAATGGGTGATAGAATGAATAAAGTTGTAATTGTCGGATGTGGCAATGTTGGAATGAGTTATGCCTATGCTCTTTTAAATCAAAAAAATAGTGTGAATGAACTTGTGTTAATTGATTTAGATAAAGAAAGAACCATTGGAGAAGCTATGGATTTAAACCATTGTCTAGCTTTTGGCCCTAACAAAATGAAAATTATAGCAGGAGAATATGCTGATTGTAAGGATGCGGCTATCGTTTGTATCGCAGCAGGAGCAAACCAAAAACCCGGGGAAACACGAATGGATTTAATTCATAAAAATAGTTCTATATTTAAAGATATTGTGGGTCAAGTGATGCAATCTGGATTTAATGGTATTTTTCTAATTGCAACCAATCCACTTGATGTAATGACCTATTTAACTTGGAAATATTCTGGTTTGGATACAAGCCATATAATAGGAACAGGAACGAGTTTAGATACCGCTCGCTTACGCTTTTTAATTGGAGATCGACTAAAAATTAATCCTAAAAATGTACATGCATATGTAATTGGGGAACATGGAGATTCTGAGTTTATTCCTTGGAGTAACGTCAACATTGGTCTTAAAAATATTCAAGAATTTTTAGATAAAGAAGATTGTTCAAAAATAGAAGAAGAGGTAAGAAATGCAGCTTATGAGATTATTAATCGAAAAGGAGCAACCTACTACGGTATCGGAATGTGTTTAGCTCGCATTACGAGTGCTATTTTAAATGATGAAAATACCATTATTACGGTTTCATCTTATGATAAAGAAAATAATCTTTTCATTTCCCTTCCAACAATTATTAATAAAGAAGGCGTAACCAATAAATTGTTTGTCAATTTAAATGAAGAAGAAGAAAGAAAATTAAGAAGTTCTATTGAATATGTGAAAGAAGCCATTGATTCTTTAGAGAATGAATAAAAAAAAGTTCAAGTTTTAACGCTTGAATTTTTTATTTATGATACGTTTCTCCATTCTCTATTTTAAAACAACGATAGAGTTGTTCTAATAACAAAACTCGAAACAATTGATGAGGGAACGTGAGCTTAGAAAAAGATAAAGAAAAGTTTCCTCGCTTCAATACTTCCTCACTAAGTCCATCAGATCCTCCTATAACAAAGGTAACTGTCCCAGCACTCATTTTAATCGTCTGTAGTTTTTGGGATAGTGTAATAGAATCGAGTAGAGTTCCATCTATTGCTAAAGGAATAACATACTCTTTTTCTTTTATTTGCTTTAATATAAGTTCTCCTTCTTTTTCTCTGTTATAAGAAGGTGTTAAAGAAAAATCTGGTATTTCAATTATTTCTAATTTTGTATATTTTCCAAGTCTTTTTTGATACTCCAATAAGGCATCTTTATAAAATTTCTCCTTTATTTTTCCAACACAAATGATTTTTATCATAAATGAATTAACTCCGTTTTTTCATATTGATCGGATACAATCACATGATCAAAATGGATATTATGTTCTTCAAAGACACCATATAAAGTAGCGAGAGCTAGCTCTTTTGTATTATTTTCTTCACTTAAATGAGCTAGAACAATTTTCTTCGTATCTTTTCCAATAAAATGGGCTAAATAATTCGAAGAATCAATATTCGATAAGTGACCTCTATCACTTAAAACCCTTCTTCTTAATTGATAAGGATATCTTCCCTTTAAAAGTTTTTCTACATCATGATTGCTTTCCATAATATAGACGCTTCTATTTTTTAGAAGATCGAAATATTTTCGATTAATAAAGCCTGTATCTGTCATATAAACCACAGAGTTTTCTCCTTCTTCGACAATATATCCGTTTGAATCACTCGCATCATGAGAGGTTTTAATCACATGAACAAAGACATCTTCAAGCATAAAATCTCCTTCAATTAATTGATAAGAAAAAGAGGGAATTTCCTTTTGCAAGTCTAGTAACATCTTTTCCGTTACATATACAGTTGGATGATATTTTTTTAAGAATACCTTAAGTCCTTTTATATGATCAGAATGCGTGTGCGTAATTAAAATTGCTTTGATACTTTCTGGATCGATATCTAGCTCTTTTAAACGTTCTTCAACATATAAACAGGTTGGTCCTAAATCAATGAAAATATTCGCTTTCGCTGATTGAATTAAAGTTACATTTCCCTTAGACCCACTAGCAAGTACACAGACCTCCATTATGGCTCCTCCTTATTAATAAAGTTTAAAAAAGTAGACGTGTTTCTTTTAAATATCAATTCAACCGTTTTTGTTGGACCATTACGATGTTTCCGAACAATAAATTCACTTTTGCTTGTCGCTTCATCAATCGCAGCATCTTTGTTATAATAATCATCTCTGTATAAAAAAGCAACAATATCGGCATCTTGTTCAATAGAACCTGACTCTCTTAAATCACTCAAAATCGGTCTTTTATCATCACGTGATTCTACACTACGTGAAAGTTGCGCTAAAGCGATAATTGGGATTTTTAACTCCATTGCCAATGTTTTTAATGAACGAGAAATTTCAGATATTTCAAGTTGTCTATTTCCTTGTGTCTTACTTGAACCACTGATTAATTGTAGGTAGTCAATGATTACGATTCCCAAATTCTCTTCGTTTGCTAATCTTCTACATTTTGCGCGAATCTCACCAATTGAAATTCCCGGAGTATCATCAATAAATATCTTGGTATCGGCTAATCTCGATATTGCTTCATTGACACGCTTCCAATCATTGTGCTCTAATCTTCCTGCTGACAGTTTTGGTCCATCAATTTGTCCTACACTAGAAAGCATACGAAAAGCCAGCTGGTCGGCTCCCATTTCTAGGTTAAATAAGGCAACTGTTTTATCCGTGTGAATCGCAATATTGGTTGCAATATTAAGGGCAAAAGCTGTTTTTCCCATAGAAGGACGAGCTGCAATAATAATGAGTTCATTTTCATGTAAACCAGATGTAAGTTTATCAATATCATAAAAACCTGTCGGTATTCCTGTGATTTCTCCCTTTGTTTGCGATAATTTTTCTAGATTCAATTGAGCACGATATAATACATCTGCAATCGTTTGAAATTCGGATCCACTACGAACTTTGCTAATATTCATCAGATTTTTTTCGGACTTATCAATAAGTTCGTCTAAGGTGTCATTCCAATTATAACTATCTGTTTCAATGGATAAGGCAACTTCTATAAGTCTTCGTTTTACATACTTCTCCTCGACGATTTTAATATATTCTTCAACATTGGCAGCACTAGGTACTGATGTGATAATATCGCTTAAATATTCTACACCACCTACACTTGCTAATTCTTTGTTTTTTTCTAACTCATTCGTTACAATTGTAATATCTATAGGTGTGCCTTGGTCTTTTAAATTAGCAATCGTTTTAAATATTTTCGTATGTTTTTCAAGATAAAAAGATTCTGGATGTAATCTTTCTACGACTTTTTCACAGGCTCTTTTCGACATGAACATTGCCCCAATAACAGATTGTTCAGCGGCTATATCATTTGGCATCTCTTTATTCATTGAACTCACTTCCCTTGAACATGTATTTTTATAGTGGCCAAAACCTCTTTATGTAATTCAATTTGAACGGTATGCATACCTAAGCTCATTATTGGATGATCGATTTTTATTTTTGTTTTATCAATGTTGTATCCTAATTTACTCAATTCTTCTTTGATTTGTTTGGCCGAAATCGTTCCAAACATTTTTTCTTGTTCACCAGTTTTTACTTGAAATTTTAATGTTTCTTTTTCTATTTTCTGTTTCAAAGACTCCATATC
>CAJTSN010000007.1:0-2844 GCA_910578745.1 uncultured Bacilli bacterium | reverse complement strand
AAGAAGTGATTCTTCTAATTTCTCTGTCTGTCGTTGTTTTTCGAAATTTTTTAAATTTGTTTGATTGGCTGCCATTGCATAACCATTTTTAATTAAGAAGTTCATGGCATAGCCATCTTTCACATCCTTAATTTCATTCTTTTTTCCTTGTCCTTTTACATCTTTTATAAAAATTACTTTCATTTTTCTACCAACTTTCTATTTCATTTTTTTATTTTCTCTTATTTGAGCTGCCAGTTGTTTTATTTTATTCATTCTGTGATATAGTCCAGATTTTGTAATCAAAATTCCAGTTTCTATGCTTATAATTTCACTTAATTCAAGTAGGGAAGCTTCAGGATATTTTTTTCGGTAGATGGCTGCCTCCTTCACTTTATCATCTAAAAGGGAAAAAGCCTGTGATTCTTCAAGAAGTTCGATATCCTGTACCTGTTTCGTAGCTGTTTCTATCATTTTATCTACATTCGCTTGTTCACAATTATTTAATCGATTTGTCATATTTTTATGATCCCGATAAATTCGAATATCCTCATAATAAAATAATGAGTTGTTGGCCCCAATAATCCGTAAGAAATCTCCTATTTTTTCTGCCTCCTTCAAATAAACCATATACTTTGTATCTCGTCTTATTGTTTTGCTATTTAACTCAAAAAAATTAAGTAGGTTTTGAACAAAACAAGCATATTCTTTTGTATCTACTAAAAATTCCAAATGATATCTTGATTTTTTAGGATCATTTATACTTCCACAAGAAAGAAATAAACCTCGTATGTATGCTCTTTTTAAAGAATCATCATCATATAAATACGATTTTGGAATATTTTGTTTTAAACATAAATCATTCGCAATTTCCTCTAGTTTCTGTTTTAATTCTAACATATAAATATAGTTTTTATTAAAGTTATACCCTCGTCGAACTGTCACTTTTGCAATGACTTGATACTTTTGTTTTAAAAAATTAAAAATTCTTCTAGCAACACTTGAATTTTCAGTGGTAATGTGAATACTATTTTGCCCTAAAGTACCAATATTTCTAAGGAGTGCCGATAATTCTGTCAAATTTTCTACGGCAAGTGTTTCTAATTTGCTTACTTCATTTTTCACTTCACTTGTAAATGACATATTTTCTCCTCCTTATCCTTGATATTAGGTATACTTTTGAACATATACAGTGTTCTTCAATTTTAAATAATACTTTTCATTTCTTCTAATAAGAAAGATGCATTGAAATTGAATTTCATTTTTCTACAACTATGTCTCTTATTTTAGCATACTTTTGAACCGTTATGCTCCTTTTTTCCATTTTTTTAATCGGTTTTCTTTGAATTATCGCCTAAATATAAAAATGGATGTATTCTTAAGAAGTTCTTTTTTTGAAAAATAATGTAATTTTATAGATAAGATAGAAAAGAAAAAAGCCACTGCATGCACCCAGTAGACTCTTTTTTATTTATCACAAGTTGTTTTATCAGGATAATACGTATACGTATATTCACCGTTGTTGTTTAACACCTTGATAGAACTAGCTTGCTCAGATAATTTCTTCTCCGTTTTAGGATTTACTAACGAGCTTTTTATCCAACCACCACGTATTAAACTCTCCGTATTGATGCAGATACTTTTTCCTGCATTTTTTAATTCAAAAACGTCTGCTGCATTTGGATTTGCATTGATATAAGACTCGGCTGCTAGAAAAATATTTTGTTTAAACTGTGTATAGTTGTTTTCTTCAATACTAGCAAATTGTTTGGCTATAGAAGGAACTGCAACAATTAATATGGCCGCCATTACTGCTAAAACAGCTAAAAGTTCAATTAATGTATAACCCTTTTTATCCATGATTCATCCTCCTATTTTACTGTCTAAATTATACTATAAAGAAAACTTGATGTCAACGAAGAAAGAATTTCGAATATAATGAATTAGGTGATTTTATGGGAATTATAAAGCATACTTCTAAAGAAAGGGACTTACTCGCACGACTTATGCGTGCAGAAGCAGTAGGAGAGGGCGACCTTGGTATGTTAATGGTAGGAAACGTAATATTGAATAGAGCATTGGCATCATGCTTAACGTTTAAAAACATTCGAACTATCTCTGATGTTGTTTATCAAAATCCCGGGGGATTTGCAGGGGTAAATAGTTCTTTATTTTTTTCAAATCCAACCACAAAAGAGCAAGCCTTAGCTGATCGAATCTTAAGAGGAGAATACTATCATCCTGCAACAAATTCTTTATGGTTCTATGCTCCTTCAGGGACAGATGCCTGTAAAACAACTTGGTGGGATCAACGTTTAGCTGGGCGATATAAAGCACATTGCTTTTACCAACCAGATACAGGTGTATGTGTAGAGATACATTGATATACTAGGAAATATTCCTAGTTTTTATATGTCTAAAACTGAAATTCAAAAGAATAAAACATCAAGGACATATCTCTCTGTTCCTTTTACTAAAAAGAAAAAACTACTTTTGATAGTTTTCTCAAATATTAAAACGAATACATACAATATTTTTGTATAATAGCTCCTATCGAATGATTGGAGTTCTAATATGATTTAAGATAACATAGATCTAAAACAAGGAGAATATCCTCTTATTTTTATAACTGATTTTAATACCATTCAAGATAACATAGATCTAAAACTATGGAAAATATTTTTATCAAGAAACAAAGGTTTTAATACCATTCAAGATAACATAGATCTAAAACGCGACAATAACATTCGCATTTGTTTTTAAGTTTTAATACCATTCAAGATAACATAGATCTAAAACTAAATCGTTAAAAAGTATGGACAAAATAAAGTTTTAATACCATTCAAGATAACATAGATCTAAAAC
>CAJTSN010000006.1:15853-40353 GCA_910578745.1 uncultured Bacilli bacterium | reverse complement strand
ATCGTTGAGTTTGGACTTGATTGTAATTTTTCATATTTTTCTGATGATTTTTATATTTTTACATCTAAAGATAACAAGGATAAAGTGATAAAGTTATTTGCTGAAGTATTAGAAGAATTTGGATTAGAAAAAAACGAAGACAAACTTGAAATGTTGGATTACTTAAAATATACAAATGAAGATGTTATTGAAAAATATTAGAAAATAATAACAAGAGAATGTAAGAATCAGCAATATAAACAAGGATTGGAAATTGCTAATGGGACACGTAAATGCAATAATAATTTATTTTTTACCAATCAATTAATATATAGATAAAAGGAGTAAGTATGATAAAACAAAAAATAGATAATATAGAATTTAAATTAAGAGAATTTCAAGATTTTTCTTGGCTGAATAATTACGGAAAAGTTTTTTCAGTAATAGATGAAACAGGGAGTGGTTGTATTTCTTTTGGAATAGAAGATAATAATAAAAAATATTTTTTTAAGATAGCAGGAGCTAAAACAATAGAAGCAGAGGTTAGTCAAGAGGAATCCATTAAACTATTGAAAGAGGCTGTTATTAAGTATAAAGACATAAAACACCCTAATCTTATTAAATATGTTAAGTCATTTGATTACAATGATTTATTTGTAGTAATTTACGAATATGCACAAGGTGAGTGCCTATTTGATCATTGGAACTTTGAAAAATATAAAAAAACAAAAGAAATAACTCCTTCAATGCGTTTTAAGCAATTACCTATTGAAAAAAGATTAAATGTAGTTTATAAATTATTTTCATTTTTTGAAACTTTCATTGACGCTGGTTATATAGCAGTTGATTTTTATGATAGTAGTATAATTTATGACTTTAAAACAGATAATGTAACATTTTGTGATATAGATTTGTTTAGAAAAATGCCAGCCAAAAATGATTTAGGAGAAAATTATTTTGGTACTAAAAGATTAAAAGCACCATAAGAAAATAGGTTCAATGCTATCATTGATGAAAAAACGAGCGAATTTACTTTAGGCGCGATAATATTTGATATGTTTAGCAATATTACTAATATAGATGAAAGATATAAAAAAGGAATGTTTATTCAAAATGATATAAATGAATTTGAACTATCAAAAGATATTTATGATATTTTATTAAAAGCAACAAGTTATAATAAAGAAGATAGATTTGAAAATATTAAAGAATTTGAGAAAACATTTAAAAATAAAATAAACAAGTAAGGAACAACAATAATCGACAAAATTCGGCAAATAATATCAACTGGTTGATTACGATTTAATTAAACCCTTAAGCAAATCCTTATAAATAAAGGGGTTTCACGAATTTAGATCTTGCATATTTTAGTTAAAAAATAGCAAAAATCACTCAAAAATTAAAAAAATAAGCAAATTTTAATGATTTTTACTAGGGGAATTTGAAAGGTGATTACGATGTTGAAACTTCTACAACAAAATAAGAAAGAAGGTGTAGATTTTGAATAACAAATTACAAACGATTTCAAATTTATTTGATGGTAATGAGATAAGAAGTATTTGGGATAGTGAAAAAGAAGAGTATTATTTTAGTGTAATAGATGTGATTAATGCATTAACAGATAGTAATAATCCTAGAAACTATTGGAATATGTTAAAGAAAAGGATGTCTGAAAAAGAAAAAAGTGAACTGTCCACAAAATGTGTACAGTTGAAATTAAGAGCGCAAGATGGAAAATTAAGAGAGACTGACACATTAGATACTAAAGGTATTTTAAGACTTATTGAATCTGTACCAAGTTCAAAAGCAGAACCTTTTAAATTATGGTTAGCAAATTTGGGTAGCGAAAGAATAGATGAAGTATTTGATCCTGAAATTGCTATTAGTAGAGCAGTAACTTATTATAAAAATAGAGGCTATGATGACAAGTGGATAAAGGCAAGACTTACAGGAATAGTCGATAGATTTAAACTTACTGATGTTTGGAAAGAATTAGGAATAACAAAAGATTATGAATATGGTATATTAACTAATGAAATTTACAAATCTTGGTCAGGAATGAAAGCAAGTGAATACAAAGAATTTAAAGGTATAAGAAAAGAATCTTTAAGAGATAGTATGACAGATATAGAAGTTGTATTAACTGATTTAGGTGAAATTGCAACAAGGGAACTTGCAAAAGAACAAAAGCCATATGGGTTAGAGCAAAATAGACAAATAGCAAAACGCGGGGGTAATATTGCCAAAATTACTAGAGATAATTTAGAGCGTGAATTAGGTAGAACAGTTATAAGTAACAAAAATTCTTTAAGTTATGAATATATAGATGAGAAATTATTAGAAGATAAAAAGGAAAGAACACAGGATGAAGGATAAGCAGTTTAATGATTTGATTAAAGACTTATCAGATTGTGATAAATGCACTCATTTTAAATGTCCTATCAAGTCACTTATAAATATTTATAAGAATTATGTTTTTGTATTAATACTCCTTCTATTTGGACTGACTGGTTTAATAGATTAAATTCAGATATTATGATAATAGGGCAATATTGGGAGCCATATAGTGACATGAAAAAATTTCATGATTTGTTAAGTGAATCCAAAAGTAATTGTAAAGAACTAATTGAATCTGAGAAGAGTAATACTAAAAAGATGTTGGAAAAATATATTAAAGAATCATCTAACAATAAATACTCTTTGGATGATTTATATATAACAAATGCTATTATGTGTGCAAGACAAGGAGAACTTTACCGAGGAAACAATATTGATTTAAAGATGTCAACACTGAATTGTAGTGAGCATCTTTCAAATCAAATTGAAATAATAAAACCAAAAGTGATTTTAACTTTAGGATATTATCCATTAATGTCATTATTTAGAATATTTAATTTTAAAATAGGAAAAACACTAAAAGAAACAATAATAGAACTTCCTGAAATAATGGTTAGCAATTATGTTATAATTCCTTTATATCGCCCAGTTGCCCAAATAAAAAAAGAAGAGAAATTAAAACAATATAAAAGAATATGGAAATATATAGATTTAAAAACACAAAAGAACAGTGAAGAAGGTGTAAAAATAATGTGTTATAATATATAAAAAAATGGTGCGAAAGGAGTATATTTTTAATGAGTAATAATGAAAAACAGGGGGGGTTGCATAAAAGTGTAATCAACTGGTATCCAGGCCATATGGCGAAAACTAAGAGACAGATAGGGGAAATAATACATTTAATTGATATTGTTTTAGAAGTAATTGATGCGAGAATTCCTAAATCTTCTAAGATTATTGATATGGAAGAGTTTACTAAAAATAAACCAAGAATTTTAATTATGACAAAATACGACTTGTGCGATAAGATAGAGACAAAAAAATGGGTTATGTATTATGAACAATTGGGATATAAAGTAATTCCTATTGATTTGTTAAAAGATTCTCTTACCGTAATTTATGAGGCAATCGACGAAATTATGAAGGAAATTTATATAAAACGTGAAAACAAAGGAATGCTAAAAAGAAGAGCCAGAATTTTAGTGGTAGGAATTCCTAATGTAGGAAAATCGACCCTAATTAATAAATTAGTTGGTAAAAAAGCAACAAATACAGGAAATAAGCCGGGAATTACAAAGAGTCTTAATTGGATTCGAATAAATCAAGAGTTAGAACTTTTAGATACGCCGGGAATTTTATGGCCTAAATTTGATAAAGAAACTTCTTATAATTTAGCAGTTTTAACCGCTATTAAAGAGGAGATTCTTCCTATAGATACTGTCTGCGTTTATCTTTTAGAAACGTTAAACAAATATTATCCATACCTATTAAAAGAAAGATATGGAATTGAACAATTTGATGAAGATATTTGTGTTGTACTTGAGCAAATTGGTTCTAAAAGAGGCTGTATATCTAGGGGAGGATTTGTTGACTATGATAAGGTATATGCTCTATTATTAAAAGAAGTGAAGGATGGGGTGATAAGAAATATCACTTTTGATAGACTTTAACATTTGTCTTAAAAGAATACTTTTATATACATTATAGAGAAAGCCTTTTTAAAAACTGGACAAGTCCTCTTTTTGAGTTCGTTAAATTTTAAGAAGAAAAATAATGTTTCATCTTCCTAATTTTATGATAAAATAAAGTTGTGATTGTTATGGATAAAAATATTTTGGCCCTTGCTTATTTAGGGGATAGTGTTTATGAAATTTATATACGGTCCTATTTATTAGAATGTGGACTACAAAAGGTAAATGATTTACAAAAAGAAGCCGTAAAATTTGTGAGTGCATCTTCTCAAGAAAGAATTTTAAAAAAGATGATAAATGCATCTTTCTTAACGGAAGAAGAATTAGAAATTATATATCGTGCTAGAAACCATAAAGTAAATCATAAACCTAAAAATGCTTCTATTATTACCTATAAAAATGCAACTGGATTAGAAGCATTAGTTGGTACTCTTTTTTTGGAAAAGAAAAAAAGTCGTCTTGATGAAATTATGAATTATATTATAAGAGGTGAGTGAATGAAGAAAGTATTAATTGTTTTATTTTGTAGCTTGTTTTTCGTTGGCTGTGGAAAGGCAGAATATAAGAATATAACCGCTAAAGAAGTATTTGAAGAGGTAGATAAAAGTGATTATTTTATCTTAGATGTGAGAAGTAGTTTAGAGTTTAAACAAGGTCATATAGAAGAAGCCGTGAATGTTGATGTCGAAGAGTTAAATGAAAATATCTTTGATTTAATCCCAAATAAAGATCGAAAAATTCTTGTTTATTGTCAAAGTGGGAATCGTAGTAAAATTGCAAGTGAGAGGTTGGCTTCTTATGGGTATACACATGTATATAACATGGTAGGAGGAATTTCGGCCTATGATGAGGTGTCCTAAGTGAATATATATGGAAAAAATGTAGTGAAAAATTACTTATTAGAAGGAAAACCGATAAAAAAAATTTATATATCTTATAACTTTAAAGAGGAAGAAATTCTAAATTTAATTCAAAAAAGAAACTGTAAAACGGTTTCAGTAAAAAAAGAACAACTTGATAAAATGGTTGATGGGCTTCATCAAGGAATTATTGCAGAAATACCAGAATTTGATTATGCAGATATGGATGAATTTGTCCATGAAAATGGCTTTATTGTAATTTTGGATCATTTAGAAGATCCACACAATTTTGGTGCAATTATTCGTACATGCGAAGCGGCAGGAGTGGATGGAATTATTATTCCTAAGGATAGAAGTGTTTGTGTTAATCCTACGGTTATGAAAGTAAGCACAGGTGCAATTACGAATATGAAAATAGCTCGGGTAACGAATATTCAACATACTATAGAAGTACTAAAAAAAAGAGGCTATTGGATTATTGGAACTGATATGCAAGGGACAAACTATAAGGAAATTGATTATACGGGAAGTATCGCTATTGTAATTGGGAATGAGGGAAGTGGAATGCACGCACTTGTTTCAAAGTCTTGTGATTTCATTGCGAGCATTCCCATGAAAGGACAAACAAATAGTTTAAATGCTTCAGTAGCGGCAGGAATTTTGGTCTTTGAGGCGAGTACAGAAAGGGGTAGTCATGGATTATAATGATCGTGAGCTTTTAGATTTAATTGCGGAACATAACGAAGATGCTTTACAAATTATGTATAAAAAATATGAACCCTACCTAGTGACGCAAGCGCGAACATTTTACAATTCTGCCCCTTATGTAGGGTTAGAGGTAAGTGATTTTAGACAAGAGGGAATGATTGCTTTAACAGAAGCAATTCAAAGTTATGATATGAATTTAAATGTTACTTTTTTTACCTATGCGACCACTTGTATTCAAAGAAGAATGATTTCTTCTTTAATTGGTGCAAAGAGGCAAAAACATAAGATTTTAAATGAGTCTGTACCACTCGAGCAAAAAACGAGTGATGGGAGTGAACTTTCCTTGGATAATTTTTTAGTAAATGATAATATGAATCCTGAGAGAGTTGTTATGAATGCAGATTATATGGAACAACTTTTTAGAAATTTGAAAAATGAGCTTACTGATTTTGAATATCAAGTATTTGAGTTAAAATATAATGATTTTTCTTATCAAGAAATTGCTAATTTACTAGAAAAAGATGTAAAAGCAATCGATAATGCCTTTCAAAGAATTCGTTCAAAGGCAACAAAAATGCTTGCAAAAGAAAAAAAAGAAGAAAAAAATTAAAAAAATAGTGTTTTTTTAATTTTTTTATGCTATACTGGTTATGATAAGTATAGCGATTATAGATACTTGCGAAAAAAGAATAAAGAGGAGATGTTTTTTAATGATGGAAAACGTAAACGAAACAGTTCAAAATTTAGACGTTCTTCAAAATATGGCGAATACAGATCGAGTAGATGACTCTGATGATTTTTTCTATGAAAATCCAAATGATCCAACGAATGAAATGATTTATTCGACAAATCCAAATGTAGAAATTCCAGAAGTCCCTAATTTTTTTGAAAATACTATTGATCAATCAAATCCTTTTGCTGATACGGTAGAGAAAAACACTTTTGATGGAATAAATAATATTGAAGATGGTAGTGCTCAAGGAGGAGAGAGTAACTATGCATCTACTTTAGGGGAGGAAATCTCTTATCCAAATGAAGTAGAAGATAAGGTAAAAGAAACTGTTCCAGAGGTGCAAAGTTTTCAATTAACAGATAAAGAAAAAGAAAAATTGTTAGAAGCATCTTCATCTGTAAAAGATGTGGACCTTACAAATTTTGATGCTGTATTTGCAAGCTTATCAAGTGATGTAAATGGAGCAAATAATTTTATATCTAATTTAATTGAACAAAGAAAAAGTGTAAATACAAATGAAGCTAGATTGATAGAGGGACAGGAAAAATTAGATAAGGAAAAAGAGGAATTTGCAAAATTCGTAGAAGCGCAAAAAGAAGCGATAGAACTTGAAAAAGAACAATGTAAAGAGTATGTTCGAACACAAAAAATTAGAATTGCGAATGAAGAAGCACAATTTAATTCCGATGTGGAAGCCACTCGTGCTGAATTGGCACTTCAAGAACAAACGATTAAGATTGGAAATGAAAAA
The DNA here is from genome assembly GCA_910578745.1 of uncultured Bacilli bacterium. Taxonomy (GTDB): domain Bacteria; phylum Bacillota_I; class Bacilli_A; order RF39; family UBA660; genus CATOJL01. The sequence goes on along the minus strand of CAJTSN010000006.1, from coordinate 33,294 downwards.
TTGGCGGATGAAAAACAACAGTTTTCATCTTATAAAGAGTTAGAAGAAGAAAAATTGAAAGTTGAAAAGCAAAAATTAGAAACAGAAAAGACTTCTTTTGCCAAAGAAAAAGCCATTACAGAAGAAAAACAAAAAACAGAACGCCTAAAATTGGAAACAGAAAGAGAACAATTCATGAAAGAAAAAGCCATTCATGAAGATAAGATTAGTGCAGATAGACAAACGCTTGAAATTGAAAGAGAACAATTTGAAAATGAACGTAAGCTTGAAGCTGAAAAATTAAAAAATGAACATGAAGAATTAAGAAAACAAGAAGAACAATTTGCTAAGTATAAGGAATTAGAAGAGAAAAAACTTGAACTTGAAAGTAAAAATTTATCACAAAGCTGTACCCGTTTCAAAGAATTGGTTTCTCAATTTAACTCAGGATTCCAACAATTACCTGGAGATAAAGAGTAGGATACGATTTAGTTGGTAAAAGGGAAAAAAATTATGGCTAATGATAAAAAAAAGGAGAAGAGTTTTGACCTTCTTACAACCGATGGGTATGAGGTTACAGAAAATAGCGAAATCGATGCAACTGAAGAATTGGAATTAAATTCTTATGAACTTAGTACACAGGATTTAGAAGAGTTTGAAAATGATTTCAAGAGTGAAGAGGAATCTTTAACCCCAGTAGAACACTCTATTGTATCATTAGAAGAGAATAAAATCGATGATAAAAATGTTTCTAGAGATATCAATAGTATGTTTGAAAAGGCTTCTTCTAGTGTGCAAGAAGCAAAGAATATATTTGCAAAAAATGTAGAAATGAAACGGCAAATTGATGAAAAGTTTCAAGAATTAGAGCGTGCAAAAGCAGAACATGAAAAAGAAAATAAGGCAAATGTTGATAAAATTAATGCCTATAAAGAATCTGTTGTAGCAAAACTTCGAGAAAAGAAAAATGAAATTGGGCAACAAGTTGTGAGATTAAAAGAAGCACAAGGAAAATATGCAGAGGAAAAAATGCACTTTGAAACATACAAAAAAGAAGAATTGGAAAAATTAAAAACCATAAAAATGGAACAAAGGCAAGAACTTGAAGAACGAAAAAAAGAACTCGATATTTTAACGGATTCTTTAAAACAACAAAGAGATGAAATTGAAGAAGAAAAAAGACAATTAGAGCTTGACAGAATTCGATATGAAGCAGATAAAAATGAACTTGCTAACAATTTATTAAAATTTAATGAATTGGTTGGCGATTTTACAGTAAATATAGATAAATTTAATAACTAAAAAGATAATCGAAATTATCTTTTTTTGTAGCTATCACAAATTGTATTTTCCTTACAATGACATCCATTGCAATTACAAACCTTTATTTCTTTTAACTTACACTTATCCTTTTCGCAATCACAGTGTTCACAATCATGAACACTACAATTTATTTCTTGTTCACTCATAAATTATAACTTTCCTTTCCTCTAGAAGTACACATTTAAGTGTACTTCTTTTTTAGTGTAAACTTTTCTTTTTTATCTATTCATATAAATAGTAAGAATCACATAGATTGTAAAAGGTGAGAATATGATTGTTGGAATACCACGTGGTTTGTTTTATTATTACTATGGTGATTTATGGACAGGATTTTTAGATGCACTGGGAGTTTCCTATATTCTCTCAGAAGAAACGAATCGGGAAATTATAGACTTAGGTATGCATTATGCAACGGATGAAATGTGCCTATCTATGAAAATTTACTTAGGTCATATTGCTTCTTTAAAGGGAAAATGCGATACCATTCTTGTTCCCCGCATTGATAATTATGGAACGAAAAATCAAACTTGTACCAATTTTTTAGCGGCTTTTGATATTGTACGAAATTTATTTTCACTTGAGCCACTTACTTATAATATCAATTATGAAAAAATGCAAACAGAGGAAGAAGCTTTTAAAAAAATAGGCAAAGAATTGGGGTTTGAAGAGGAGTCCAGTTTGCGTGCTTATCATAATGCTTTAACAAGTATTAATTATCAAAGACAAAAATGCATTTCAAAAAATATAGAGTCTTTACGTACCGAAAAAGTGAAAGTATTAGTCGTTGGACATCCTTATAATCTTCATGATGCTTTTATTGGTAAACCGATTCTTGACTTTTTAAAAAAGAACCATGTAGAAATAATTGATTCAAATTTATTTCATGAAAACATAACAGAGGAGTTAGGAGAAAAAATGCAACAAGGTCTATATTTTAAATATAGCAAAAACTTAATGGGTTCTATTGCTCTTTGTTTGGATAAAGTGGATGGAATTGTTTTCTTAACGGCTTTTCCTTGTGGAATTGATAGCCTTGTCAATGAAATAGCCTTTCGTTATCTAAAAATACCACATATAGAAATTGTAATTGATGAATTAGATAGCATGGTTGGAATTGAGACCCGATTGGAAAGTTTTATTGACGTATTAGAGAGGAATGGTGGACATGAAAAAAGTAGTGACGTATCCACAAATGGGAGATTATAATGTTCCTATTTATTATTTGTTGACACATATTTTACATTGTGAAGTCAAAAAACCACTTAAAATTTCGGATAGAACTGTAGAACTTGGAAATAAATATAGTCCAACATTTGTCTGTATGCCTTTTAAATATACACTCGGAACTTTTCTTGAAAGTTTAGAAGATGGAGCCAATGTACTTATTCAACTTGGTGGTGGCTGTCGATATGGATATTATTATGCTTTACAGCAGGAAATTATAAAAGAACAAGGTTATACTTTTGAATTCATTAATTTAGTTACTGAGGGAAAAAGCGATATTAAAAAAATTATAAAAGAGTTTCGAAAAATAGATTCACATTTCTCTATTTTAAAAAGTGCATATTACTTATTTATTACAACGAAAATGATCAAATATATGGATAAAATAGACCATCAAATTCGAAAAAATATTGGTTTTGAACAAAAAAAAGGAGAGCATCTAAAATTAAAACAGGAAATGCTTACACGTTTTGAACAGAACAAGGGCTATTTTCACTTATTTTTTACCTATCTTTCCTATAAAAGAAAGTTCAAAAAAATAAAGAAAAATAAAGAAAATTGTTTAAAAGTTGGCATCATTGGTGAACTCTACACGATTATGGAACCTTTTGCAAATTATGATTTAGAGATTATGCTAAGTCAATATGGCATTGAAGTAACTCGTTTTACAAATGCAACCTATCTCCTTTTCCAAAAGAAAAAAAGAGTGAAAAAATATTTAAAGAAAGTTGGAAAATTTTCTAAAAATCGCCTAGGTGCGGATGCTTTAGACAATGTGGGAAGACTTGTGTATTTAGGTGAAAAAGGGTATGATGGGGCGATTCATATAAAATCATCTTTTTGTACGCCAGAGATTGGTGTAATGCCTATTTTAAGACGGGTAAGCGAGGAATATAAGATTCCATTATTATTTTTCTCTTTTGATACAAATACCAGTAAGGTAGGTATCGAAACAAGAATAGAAGCTTTCTATGATATGATAGAAATGAGGAAACAGAATGAATGAATGTTATTTAGGAATCGATATTGGTTCCATATCTACAAAGGGAGTCTTACTTGATAAAGACGATAAAGTGATTGCTAGTGCTTATATCTGGACAGAGGGAAATCCAACCCAAGCTACAAAAAAAGTGATTACTCAATTACGAGAACAGATTGATTCAAATTATGTATTAAAAGGAATAGGAACAACGGGCAGTGCTAGAAAATTGATTGGTTTAATGCTTGATGCTACGGTTGTAAAAAATGAAATTACAGCACATGCTATAGGAACTTTATCAAGACATAAAGATGTAAGAACTATTTTAGAAATTGGGGGACAAGATTCAAAGATTATTTTTTTAGAAAATGGAATTATCACAGATTATTCAATGAATACCCTTTGTGCAGCAGGAACAGGCTCTTTTTTATCGAGTCAAGCAAAACGACTAGGCGTAGAAATTGAGGATTTTGGAGATGTTGCGCTTCAAAGTAAAAATCCTGTCAAAATAGCAGCCAGATGTACTGTCTTTGCAGAATCCGATCTCATTCATAAGGCCCAGGCAGGATACCGAAAGGAAGATATTATTGCTGGATTATGTAGAAGTATTGTTTTGAACTATTTGAATAATGTCGCTAAAGGGAAAAAAATTCATGGACCGATTGTATTTCAAGGAGGAGTAAGTAAAAATAAAGGGGTCGTTCATTATTTTGAAGAACAATTACAAGAACCTATTTTCGTAGATGAAGAAGGACATCTCATGGGAGCCATTGGCGTTTCCATATTGGCACATAAATCGTCAAAACAAAAAGAATATACATGGGATATGAAAGACATTGCTTTCGAAACAAAAGGATACGAATGTAAGGGTTGTTCGAATCACTGTGAACTTTTGAAAATTTATAAAGACGGAAATTTGATTGACACATGGGGAAGTCGTTGTGGAAAATTTTAATGTTGACAATAAACTTTATTTAGTGTATAAATGAAGTTGATAAAAAGGATGTGAATTATGGCAAAGAAATTAGTCATTGTGGAATCACCAGCAAAAACAAAGTCAATTGGAAAATATCTAGGAGATGACTTTAAAGTAGTTTCTTCAAAAGGACATATTCGTGATTTAGCGACATCAGGAAAATTTGGTCTTGGAGTTGATATAGAGGATCATTTTAAACCAAACTATATTGCAATTAAAGGAAAGAAAAAAGTGATTGATGATTTAAAAAAGGAAGCAGATCATGCTGACTTTGTGTATCTAGCAACCGACCCCGATCGGGAAGGAGAAGCGATTTCATGGCACTTATATGATGCTTTAGGTTTAGATGAAAAAGAGTATGAACGAATTGTTTTTAATGAAATTACAGAAACCGCTGTAAAAGATTCATTAAAACATGCACGTAAAATTGATAAAGATTTAGTCAATTCACAAGAAACTCGTCGCATTTTAGATCGTATTATCGGTTTTCGCCTATCAAAATTGATGCAGTCAAAAACCAGTGGAAAAGCAGCAGGAAGAGTACAGAGCGTTGCTTTAAAATTGATTGTTGATAGAGAAAGAGAAATTGCGGCATTTAAAGAGGAAGAATATTGGACGATCGATGCTTTATTTAAAGAGTTCAAAGCTTCTTTAGAAAACTATAAAAATAAAAAAATAGAAATAAAAACGGAAGAAGAAGCCGACAAAATTCTTTCCGTTTTAGATAAGAATTTTGAAGTTGACAAAGTAGAAAAAAAAGGAAAGTCTAAGAATTCAAAACCAGCATTCACAACTTCGACTTTACAACAAGCTGCATCCACACTTTTGAATATGAATGCCACGAAGACGATGATGATTGCTCAAAAACTATATGAGGGAATTGAACTCGAAAATGAAACTGTTGGTTTGATTTCCTATATGCGTACCGATTCTACAAGGTTATCAAACGATTTTGTAAATGATACGTTTGGTTATATTGAAAAAGAATATGGAAAAAAATATGTGGGCATTGTAAAAAAAGGGAAAACAACAGAAAATGTTCAAGATGCGCATGAGGCGATTCGGCCAACGAGTATTCATAGAACTCCTATTTCTATGAAACCTTATTTAACCCCAGAAGAGTACAAACTCTATCGTTTAATTTATACTCGTGCTTTAGCAAGCTTAATGGCTCCTGCTAAGACAGAGAATACCACAATTTTACTTACAAATCAGGAATATGGTTTTAAGGCAACAGGACAGACAATTACGTTTGATGGTTATTTAAAGGTATATCGCGATTATGAGTCAACGACGGAAACGACGTTACCTATTTTAGAAGAAAAAATGACAATTGAAAGTAATGAAATTACAAAAGAGCAACACTTTACACAGCCACCGGCTCGTTATACCGAGGCAAAACTTGTACAGGCTATGGAAGAAGAGGGAATTGGAAGACCTTCGACGTATGCTCCTATTATGAACAAACTAAAACTACATGGTTATGTGACCATCGTTGATAAAAAATTTGTGCCAACGGATATAGGAATTGAAATAACCGATCGGTTACAAGAGTATTTTAAACATATTATTAATGTAAAATATACGTCAAATATGGAAAGCGATTTAGATAAAATTGCCGATGGAGATACAATTTGGTATGAAATTTTAGAGCGATTTTATAAAGACTTTGAACCTGCTTTACAAGTTGCTTTTGATCGTATGGAAAAAGAACCACCAAAAGAAACGGGTGAGGTTTGTCCAGAATGTGGGAATGCTTTGGTTGTACGAAAGGGACGCTATGGAGAATTTGTCGCTTGTAGCAATTATCCTAAATGTAAGTACATAAAAGCAGAACCTCGGGAGGAAAAAGAAATTTGTGACTGTCCAAATTGTGATGGAAAAATTATAGAGAAAAAATCCAGAAAAGGAAAAATTTTCTATGGATGCAACAATTATCCTAAATGTAAGACAGCAACATGGGATATGCCTTTGAAAGAACGTTGTCCGAATTGTGGAAATTTGCTTGTTGAAAAAAAAGATAAAATTAAATGTACATGTTGTGATTATGAAAAATAGTTACAACTTTTTTTATTTTCACTTTATTATTTTTCTAAATTATAGTATACTATAAATAATGGAAAGCTAGCGGAAGGTGATTGTATGAATCAAAAGAGAATATTGGCAAGTCTTATTGTGTATGATGATGCAGGAAAAGAAACAAAAATGCAAATCAAAAATCAGTCGGGGACAATAAGCGATATGATTGATTTAGCAATGTTAGACTATTTATTAGCTAGTTATGGAAGTTTAGAACGCTATTTAGAAGTTGCCATCAATAATGCATGGCTTTCTTCAAAAAATGTAACCTTAAAAATTGTAGGTACCGATGGAACGATTTACCCACTTCCTTTTGAAACCGTTTATAATGGAATTATTTTTAAAGCAAGTGAATGTGCCATGGCAAGAGGAGGTTCTTTGTATATTGAACAGGGAAATGAAAATCGAATGGTTGATTCTAATGAATTCAGTGACTTCTTCAAAGACTTTTTAGATAACGTTTTATCAAGTGAGGGATTTGATTTAATAAAGAATGATTATTTTAAGGATTATTCCTCTTTTAATTCGCTACTTAAAAAGTATTATGAGCTCTCTCAAAAAGAAGATGATATGTTTGCACAAACAGAGGCCAATCGTCTTGAGAAAAGTTCGTTTGCAGGTAGAGAGATAGCAAATCCAAGATCTCCTTCTACAATCAATGATTTTTTAAGGTATTATCCTATATTTAGAAGAGCCATTTCTTTTAATATTAAGTGTTTACAGAATCATAATAGAAAAATTGTAAATGAAAACCGAAAAGAGTCAAAAAGAAAGGCTGAGGAAAACAAAACTTATGGTCAAAAGAGAAGTTTATGTTATTTAATTGGAAATAATTGTGATCCACTTATTTTAAAGACAATGCCTGCTTATGAGCTAGATGAATATATTCGAAATCATTATACGGAAGCAAAAGAAATTCGAGAAGAAAATAAAGCGTTGATAGAATCTTATATTGCCTCTCATTGGGATTATATTGAAAAAATTAGAACGCTTGTTTCTGATCCAGATTATAGTGGAAGATTGACGATATTAGAGCATAATATGGATGGAACATTTAAAAGATTACCAACAGGAAGCTATTTACGTTATCCTATTCTTTATAATAAAACATTTGAACATGTAAAAAGTTTCTATTGCAATATTGATAAATTTCGATTAGAAGCGCGGCGTTCAAAAGAGAAATTGAAGCAAATCGAAAAAAGCATCAATTCCACAAAGGCACAAATGCTTTATGAGGAGTTAGAAGGTAAATTAAAAACGGTTCTTGCCGATTTAGAAAAAGAAAAACGAATTACGACAGAAAATCGAGAACAAACGATGCTTACTTTACAACGAATTGTATATGATATGCAGAAATTAGAAGAGGCCGATCGAAAAGAAGCACAAAAAAGTCCAACGCACCATCGTTTATTTTCAGAACATGCTTCAAAGACGGTTCACTATTTAAAAGCAGGAACGATTAGTAAAAAGGAAGTCGATGTAATTGATGAATGGGGAGAAGCGATGAATCATTCCCCTTATTTCTACGATCATATTCGTTTTATTTTAAGAACGTTACGTTACAAATTTAAGCCTAAAAAACAAAAGAATGCGCCTTTAACGCAGGTAAAAGATACAAATACGCAGAATGCGACACCTGAAGTAGAACAAGAATCTATTTTACATGTGAATGAATTGTCACAAATGTATGGAGAGGACATACCAAAGACAGAAGAATTAGCAAAAAGAGGCATCCATGTTTCAAAATGATAAGGATGCTTTTTTATCTTATTTAGAAAATCAATTGGGGTATTCTTCTCATACTATATTAAATTATGATAACGATTTAAAAGCTTTTCTTTCCTTTTTACAAAGAGAAGAAATTCATTCTTATCAAGAAATTGATTATAAAATCATTCGAAATTATTTAAATTTTTTAGATGAAAAAAAGTTTTCAAAAACAACCATAGCTCGACATATTAGTTCACTTAGAAGTTTTTATAAATACCTTTTAAAAGAAGAAATCGTTTGTAAAAATCCTACTGTGTTTATTAGTAATCCAAAACCAGATAAAAAATTACCTAAGTTTTTGTATGAAAGAGAAGTCGAAAAAGTGCTTGCTATGCCTAAATTAGATAATCCAAAAGGGATTCGTGAAGCACTTCTTTTAGAGTTTTTGTATTCAACAGGGGTACGTGTTAGTGAGCTATGTTCGATTAAGATGAAAGATATTTCTTTTTCACAGAAGTGTGTTAAGATTCTTGGAAAAGGAAATAAAGAAAGATACGTTTATTTTGGTAGACAATTGGATGAAATTTTAAAAAAATATTTAAAAGAAGCTCGTCCTTATTTTGAAAAAGCAAAAAACGATTATTTATTTTTAAACGATTCTGGAAATCAATTACATGATCGAAGAGTGAGAACGATTATTGATGATTTGTTAAAGCGAAGTTGTGCGGATTTTCATATTAGTCCCCATACCTTAAGACACTCTTTTGCTACTCATATGTTGAACAATGGAGCCGATTTAAAAACGGTGCAAGAACTTTTGGGACATGCTGATTTATCGACTACACAAATTTATACCCATGTTTCAAATGAACGACTTAGAAGTGTATACTTAAAATCACATCCAAGAGCGTATAAAAAATAATTGAAATGACTAGACAATTGTATGTCTAGTTTTATCTTTTTTAAGAGAATGAATTGAATATGAAAAGGGGGTCTGCTATAATGAACTTAGTAAGATTAGGAGGATATAGATGATGAAATATGTATATTTATTTCAAGAAGGAAATGCAAGTATGCGTGATTTACTTGGAGGGAAAGGCGCTAATTTAGCAGAAATGGCCAATTTAGGTTTACCTGTTCCAAATGGTTTTACAATTACAACAGAAGCATGTACAGCTTATTATGCAGATGGAAAAGAAATGAATGAAGAGATTAAAACGCAGATTTTTGACGCTTTGAAGAAATTAGAAGAGTTGCAAGGAAAAAAATTTGGTGACGTTGAAGATCCACTTTTAGTTTCTGTTCGAAGTGGTGCTAGAGCGTCAATGCCCGGAATGATGGATACTATTTTAAATTTAGGTTTAAATGATGAGGCAGTGGAAGGATTTGCAAAAAAGACAAATAATCCACGATTTGCTTATGATTCCTATCGTAGGTTTATACAAATGTATTCAGATGTTGTCATGGAAGTTCCAAAAAATTTCTTTGAGAAAATTATTGATGAAGTAAAAGAAATGAAAGGAATTCATTATGATACCGAACTTACAGTGGAAGATTTAAAAGAATTAGTTGCTCGATTTAAAGCAGTATATAAAGAAGTACGTGGTGAAGAATTTCCACAAAGTCCTATAGATCAACTTATAGGAGCAGTAAAAGCTGTTTTTCGTTCATGGGATAATCCAAGAGCCATTGTCTATAGAAGGATGAATGATATTCCTGGAGAATGGGGAACGGCTGTCAATATACAAGCGATGGTATTTGGAAATATGGGTGAAACATCTGGAACAGGAGTTGCATTTACAAGAAATCCTTCTACTGGTGAAAAAGGAATTTATGGAGAATACTTAATAAATGCGCAAGGTGAAGATGTAGTTGCAGGGGTTCGAACACCACAACCGATTACAAAATTAAAAGAAGATTTACCAGAATGTTATAAGGAATTTATTGAACTTGCCACAAAATTAGAGAATCATTATCGAGATATGCAAGACATGGAGTTCACAATTCAAGAGGGTAAATTATACTTTTTACAAACTAGAAGTGGAAAGCGTACAGCCAAGGCTGCCATTCAAATTGCTTGTGACTTGGTAGATGAGGGCATGATTACAGAAGAAGAGGCGATTATGCGAATTGACGCAAAATCACTAGATCAGTTACTACATCCTACTTTTAATTTAGAAGCGTTAAAAAATGGGGAAGTGATTGGTAGTGCTCTTCCAGCCTCTCCGGGAGCTGCTGCTGGGTATGTTGTTTTTACAGCCGAGGAAGCAAAAAGACTAGGAACAGGTGGTAAAGGAGATCGTGTTATTTTAGTCCGTTTAGAAACAACGCCAGAAGATATTGAGGGAATGGTGGCAAGTCAAGGAATCTTAACTGTACGTGGAGGAATGACTTCCCATGCAGCAGTTGTTGCCCGTGGTATGGGAACTTGCTGTGTATCTGGATGTGGTGATATTAAAATAAGTGAAGAGGAAAAGAAATTTGAATTAGGTGGCTATACTTTTTGTGAAGGAGACTATATTTCTTTAGACGGATCGACAGGTAAGATTTACAAGGGAGATATCGAGACAGAAGAAGCAACTGTATCTGGAAACTTTGGAAGAATTATGGCATGGGCAGATGAAAGAAGAACATTAGGTGTTCGAACAAATGCGGATAATCCAAGAGATACGAAGAAAGCGGTTGAGTTGGGTGCAGAAGGTGTCGGCCTTTGTCGTACAGAGCATATGTTCTTTGATGAAGAAAGAATTCCTGCCATTCGTAAGATGATTTTAAGTGAAACAGTAGAAGAACGTGTGAAAGCACTTGATGCTTTAATTCCATTCCAAAAGAGTGATTTTAAAGCTATGTATAAGGAACTTAAAGGACTACCAATGACGGTTCGTTATCTTGATCCTCCATTACATGAATTTTTACCAAAAGAGGAAGCGGATATTCTTGCACTTGCGAATGAAATGCATGTTCGTGTAGAACAGTTAAAGAATAAATGTAGTGAATTGCATGAATTTAATCCAATGATGGGACATAGAGGTTGTAGGCTTGCAGTGACTTATCCTGAAATTGCGAAAATGCAAACACGAGCTTTATTAGAAGCCGCAATAGAGGTAGAGGAGGAAGAAGGATTTACAATTGTTCCAGAAATTATGATTCCTCTTACTGGCGAAAAAAGAGAATTAAAATTTGTAAAGGATATTGTAATTGAAGAGGCTGAGAAAGTAAAACAAGAAAAAAATTCAAAAATAAGTTACCATATAGGTACAATGATTGAAATACCACGAGCTTGTATTCTTGCCGATGAAATTGCTATGGAAGCTGATTTCTTCTCTTTTGGTACAAATGATTTGACACAACTTACTTTTGGTTTTTCAAGAGATGATGCTGGAAAATTCTTAGATTCTTATTATAAAAATAAAATTTATGAACAAGATCCATTTGCACGTGTGGATATAAATGGCGTTGGAGCTTTAGTGAAAATGGCAACCGAAAAGGGAAAAAGCGTACGTCCTGATATAAAACTTGGTATTTGTGGTGAACATGGAGGAGATCCAGCATCAGTTGAGTTCTGCCATAATGTAGGATTAACCTATGTTTCTTGTTCTCCATATAGGGTTCCAATTGCAAGACTTGCAGCAGCACAAGCCGCTATCAAAAATGGTAGTAATAAATAACTTATTACGTATACTATAAATGTATACTAATTGACATTTTTGATGGAATATAGTATACTATCGTTACATTGAAGCAATTCAATAGTAAATGTTAACCGCTCTTGGATGGTGCGGGATATAAATTATTCCAGGCGAGAAATGTTAATCGCTCCCGGATGGTGCGAGTAATAAATTATTCCGGATGAAAATGTTTGAAAATTCTACTAGATGGTGGAATTTTCTTTTAGTTTATAGTAAAATGTCTTTTAGGTGATAGTTTCTATGAAAGTACAAACTGGATATATTTATCCTATAAAAGATGAATTTTTGATAAGATTAATGATAATGGACTTATGATCAATCATGAAAATGGTCATAGTAGACCAACTTATTTTACTATAAAGGCTAATGATATACTTTGGTTTATATCACTTAGTAGTAAAGTAACAAAATATAAAAGTATAATTGACAAAAAGATAGAAAAATATGGAAGCTGTAAATCTATTATGATTCGTGAAATTGCTCATGAAAAATCAGTTATTTTATTGCAAAATGCTTTTCCGACATTAGAAAAATATATAGATCATTCACATATAGTTGATGGAAAACCCTTGAAAGTAATTGATACCTTAAAAGAAGAAATTTTAGATAATTTTAAATATTTAATGGCTTTGAAAAAGGAAGGAAGAAATTTGTTTTTCGCAGATATAGATAAAATCAAAGAAAAAATGATAGAAGAAATAAATAATTAACTATAAATAATTTTAAACATATACTTTAACGAATTATATATAAAGATGTTAGGTATGGGTAATTGGGCATACTTCCTCTTATATTAGGCAGTGGTACAAGCAAGTATATGCGAAAAGGCCAACAAATAGAAAATGATTATGATGTCTTTTAACCTATATAATTATTACAAACGATGCAATTTTAAGATATTCGAATATCATACCTGAATATAAAAGTGTTAGGTTAAAGAAATTTATTATAATTGATATTTAATGACATATATGTCGTGATAGGAACCTCGTTTCTTGGGCAAAGTAGGAACGAGGTTTTTATATGGGTTAATGAACTTATGAAGATAAGTTAAATCTTTATCAAAATAAAAAGAATGGTGTTCGTATAGATCTATTTTTATTTATATGAATATAGTGAAATAATTTGTAAAGATAGAATTTATTTTTTAGATGATCTCACTTGTTTTTTTATTATTACTAAAGAATTTAATCAAAATATGTTATAATTATAGTGTTAAATCTAATGCCAAAATAGTATTTTGTTGAAAAGAGGATCTTTATGAAAAAAATAATTTTAACGCTTTTTATTTGTGGAGTTATGTTTTTTGGAATTACTGGATGCGGAAGAAGAAAAAACGAATTTAGTGTTGGTGAAAAATCCAATCTCAAAATATCTCAAGAGGATGTGTCATTAATGATTAAGAATGGAACATTAAAAAAAACAAGTGCGACTTTAATTTTAAAAAACAATAGTAGTAAAAACTTTAGCTATGGAAATCCTTATGAAATTGAAATCATGAAAGATGGAGAGTGGCATAAAATTGATGTGCAATTAAATTTTACATTACCTTCTTTTGAACTTAAGGCAGGTGAAAGCAAAGAAATTGAAATGAATTGGGAAAATGGATATGGAAAACTTGCTCAAGGAATGTATAGAATAATTAAAGATATTGATTATGAATATGAAGAAGGAAAATATGAAAATTTTAATGTAGCAGTTGAATTTACTATTGAATAACAAGCTGCAATTTGAAAGTGAGATGTAAGATGAAACAAAATACTTATTGCTTTCTAAAAATACAATGACTGCGAAAGAGTTGTCAGAATATTTTGAAGTATCAACAAGAACAATATATAGGGATATCGAATTGTTAAGTGAATTAAATATACCAATATATATGTCTAAAGGAAAAAATGGTGGAATATTTTTATTAGAAAATTATAAATTTGATAAATCATTATTAACAAATGAGGAACAAAATCAAATTCTTTTTTCGTTACAAGGAATAAATTACAAATTGATCATAACAATATTTATGAAAAATTAAGAAATATGTTCTCGAAAGAGGATGAAAGTTGGTTTGAGGTTGATTTTTCTACTTGGGATAAATCTGATACACATAATCAAGTTTTTAATTTGATTAAAGATGCTATTTTAAATAAAAATGTTGTTGAATTTTCTTATTTTAATTCTTATGGAAAAACAGCAAAAAGAAAAGTTGAACCCTTAAAATTATATTTTAGATACAATTCTTGGTACTTATGTGGTTTTGATCAAGAAAAAAAGGATTATCGTTTTTTTAAGTTGATGAGAATTAAAAATTTTAAAACTTTAAGCCAAAACTTTGAAAGAGTAGCGGATATTGATTTTGATAAAAAAGATCAAGCACCTAAAATGGTAAAATTGGTGATGGAAATTGATAAATGTTTAGCATATCGAATTTATGATGAATTTGATGAGTCAGAAATAACAGAGTTAGGAAATATCTTTCTAGTAAAAACCAAGTTCCCTTTAAATGATTGGGTTTACGGATATATTCTTTCTTTTGGCGAACATATAAAGGTGTTAGAGCCAGCTTTTGTGAAAAAGGAAATTATAGATAAATTAAATAAAAGTATAGATAATTATTCTTAATATGACACTCTGTTGTCATATTGCGCATTTTATAATTTATGTATGAAAGGATTGGAGGTAGAAAATATGGCATTTGATTATAAGAAAGAATATAAGGAGTTTTATATGCCAAAGACGAAACCTAGTATAGTTGAAGTTCCAAAAATGAATTATATTGCAGTAAGAGGAAAAGGAAATCCGAATGAAGAAAATGGAGAATATCAAAACACAATAGGGTTATTATATGGAATTGCTTTTACGATTAAAATGAGTTATAAGGGTACCCATAAAATCGATGGTTTCTTCGAATATGTAGTTCCACCATTAGAGGGCTTTTGGTGGCAAGAAAATACGAAAGGTATGGATTATAATAGAAAAGAAGATCTACATTTTATATCCCTTATAAGATTACCTGATTTTGTAACAAGAGAAGATTTTAATTGGGCGATAGAAGAAGCAGAGAAGAAAAAAAAGCAAGATTTTTCAAAAGTTGAGTTTTTAACTTATGAGGAGGGGATTTGTGTTCAATGCATGCATATAGGCTCTTATGATGATGAACCTGTAACCGTTAAAGCTATGCATGAATATGCGAATCTTCAAGGCTATGAATTAGATATCACAGATACCAGATATCATCACGAAATCTATTTAAGTGATCCAAGAAGATGTGATGTAAGCAAATTAAAGACCGTTATAAGACATCCAATTAAGAAGAAATAAAATTTGTTAGGGAGTTGAAGTATGGTGAATGAATATATAAATTTGACATTAGAAAATATTGACGGGGAACATATCTGTTGTGCGATTGGAGATTTAAAACATCAAAAAGGAGTCGATAGTAAAAAACAGTGGATGAAAGATAAATTAAAAGATGGACATGTCTTTAGAAAATTAAAGGCTAGGGGTAAGATATTTATTGAGTATGAACCAATAGAAACAGCATGGGTTCCTATAATTGGAAAGAATTACGAATATATTTATTGTTTATGGGTAGCTGGTAGCTTTAAAGGAAAAGGGTTTGCAAAAGAATTATTAGAATATGCGATTGAGGATTCAAAGAAAAAGGGGATGAGTGGAATATGTGTTTTAACTTCTAAAAAGAAAAAACCATTTCTTGGGGAAAAGAAATTTTTTGAACATTATGGTTTTAAAGTTGTTGATGCTATTCAAGATTACGAATTACTTGCATTACAATTTGATGATGCATACACACCAAAATTTAATGATAGTGCGAGGTGTATGGAAATAAAAGAGCAAGAATTTACCATTTATTATAGTCCAGAATGTCCTTATGTGGAGTATGAGGTGCACGAATTATCAGATTATGCAAAAGAGAAAAAGATTACCATTCATTTCATAAAAGTTGATACATTAGAAAAAGCGAAGAATGTTCCTTGTATATTTAATAATTGGGCCAATTTCTATAAAGGAAAGTTTGTTTCTAATACTATTTTGAATGCAAATTCCTTTGAAAAATTAGTGAGTAAATAAATGGAATTTATAAAAGCAAAAACGATTCTTTCAAAAGTAAAATATGGTAATGAATGGTATGGCGTTGATTATAATATGAACTTGTATAGAGGTTGTTCGCATAGATGTATTTATTGTGATTCAAGAAGCAATTGTTATCATATAGATCATTTTGATATTGTTAGGGGAAAAGAAAATGCACTTTATCTTTTAGAACGAGAATTAATAAAGAGGGATAAAGGAATAATAGGTATAGGTTCTATGTCAGATCCTTATAATCCAAAAGAGCTCAAGTATGAACAAACAAGAGGTGCATTAAAATTAATTTCAAAATATAGATTTGGAGTTTCTATTGATACAAAAAGTGATTTGATTTTAAGGGATATTGATTTATTAAAAGAAATAAACCGTAAAAATAATGTTATCATTAAATTTACTATAACAACACCAAATGATGAACTGGCACATATTATAGAGCCGAATGTTTGTGTATCCTCTAAAAGATTACAAGCAATTAAAACGTTGAGTGATAATGGTCTATTTGTGGGAATTATGATGAATCCTATTTTACCATTTCTAACGGATAAAGAGGAAGATATTAAAGCACTAGTAAGATTCGCACATGAAAGTGGTGCGAAATTTATTCATACGTATATGGGAATGACTTTAAGGGAAAATCAAAGGGATTATTATTTTGATGCGTTGGATCAGAGTTTTGTTGGCTTGAAAGAAAAATATCTTAAGTATTATGGAAATAGATATCATTGCATAGTACCAAATTCTAGGCATTTGTATCAAGTATTTTCGAATGAGTGTCATAAATATGGAATTCTATATCATATGAATGATATTATAAAAGCATATAAAAAAGAAACAAAAAGAAGTGAGCAAATAGCGTTATTTTAAAAATAAATTATACTATGAGAAGTTGATAGAGAATAAGGATTTAAGAGTGTAAGAAGATGGAAAATGAAGAGAGTAAATGTTTTAACTTAACAGAGGATCTTTTAATCAATGTTAATGAAAAATAAGTGTAGTTTTTCGCTTATTTTTCATTATAAATGCAAATAAGGAGTGGCAATTTATAGATTTTACGAAAAAATGTCTAAAAACTATTGTCAAAATAAAAAAAATACTATATACTATAGTAGTAATTTATTAATTTAATGGGCTTGTAGCTCAGCTGGTTAGAGCGCACGCCTGATAAGCGTGAGGTCGATGGTTCAAGTCCATTTAGGCCCACCATTAGATTTTATCCGTTGAAATTCAACGGTTTTTATTTGTAATGGAAAAAGTTAACTTAAACTTGTTAAGATTTATAGTTTACTGTTCAATTATAGTGAAAGAAAATAAAAAAAATACTTTAATGGTATTTTTTTATTAAATTTTTATCATGTTTGTATCATTCCATTATAAG